>NZ_JBSZKT010000011.1:0-201986 GCF_055690525.1 Streptosporangium sp. H13245
GTAGACGACCGGGTTGATAGGCTGGAAGTGGAAGCGCAGTAATGTGTGGAGCTGACCAGTACTAATAGGCCGAGGACTTGACCACAAAGCAACTTTTGCTCGCGTCCACTACGCAATTCTGAGACAACAAACAGTTGGTTTGTGTGTTTCATAGGGTTACGGCGGTTATGGCGAAGGGGAAACACCCGGTTACATTCCGAACCCGGAAGTTAAGCTCTTCAGCGCCGATGGTACTGCACCGGGGACGGTGTGGGAGAGTAGGTCACCGCCGGACAATCTTTCACGAGGGGCCTCCACCACGCGGTGGGGGCCCTTCGTGCTTTCACCAGTACTACTCCCACACGTCCTGGGCTTTCCGGGCCCCCGGAGGACCGGCGGGGTTTTATGAGAACGAGGGCTTCCGCCGCGGGCGGGGGCCCTTTTTGCGTTGCGGGTCCTTAGACGCGGGTCTTAGGCACGGGTCTTGAGGGCTCTACCGGCACACCCATGGGAAGGGAAGACCACCGGGCCGACCAGGACCATGAAACCCCGGGCGGGATCCTAGACGTGGAGTTCGCCGGAGAGAACGGTTACCGCGTGTCCCGCGAGTTCGACCCGGTCGCCCCTTACGGCCGTCTGGACCACGCCTCCACGCTGTGACAGTTGGGCGCCCACCAATCTGTCGGAACCGAGCTTGGCCGACCAGTATGGTGCGAGCGCACAGTGGGCGGAGCCCGTCACCGGATCCTCGGGGATTCCCTCCCTGGGAGCGAAGAATCGGGACACGTAGTCGGCGCCGGGGCGTGAGGCCCGAGCCGTCACAATGATGCCCCGCGCGTCGACGGCCTCCAGGGCACGGAAGTCGGGGGCGGTGGCGAGCACGGCCTCCTCGGACTCGACCTCCACGAGATAATCCCAAACATTTTTTCCTGTCCAAACAGGTTTAACTCCGAGCGCATCGATCATCCCTTCCGGAGGGCTCATCGCTTGGAGTACTTTTGCCGGGAAATCCATGCGGATTAAGCCGTATTTATCCCTGGTCGCGGACAGGATTCCGCTCTTCGTCGAGAATTCGAGGGTTTCTGGGACCGTTCCTGTGGAATACAGCACATGCGCCGCGGCCAGGGTCGCATGCCCGCACAGGGCCACCTCGGTCACCGGCGTGAACCAACGGAGCGGGTACGGTCCGCCGTCCTCCGCTCCGAGCAGGAAGGCTGTCTCGGAGTGCCTCATCTCCGCCGCCACGGACTGCATCCAGGCGTCGGAGGCCGGATTGCCGAGTACGCAGACCCCGGCGGGGTTACCCTTGAAAAATTCATCGGTAAACGAATCGACCGTGTAGACGAGCATGACGCGATGCTAGCGGCGCCGAAGATATCGGTTGAAGTTGGGTCAGGAGATCAGGCAAAGTCGGGGATCAGGCAAACCAGTGCGGTAGCCGTACAAAGTGGAAATAAGCGCTGGGCGTGTCGCATGGCGAACTTCTCGTCGTCGGTTACCGTCCAAGGTGTAGGGACAGGCCGGGTACGGCGTGGTCCTGGCGAAAGGACGAGCCGATGGGGGCAGTGCGCAAGGTGGCGAGCTACCTTGGCCTGGGCGGGGCCGAGCATTATGACGAGTCCTACGACTACGAGGACGAGGTCGAGGGCGAAGAGGAAGACTGGCAGTCCGCCGCGGAGCGCGCGGCCAAGCGCTGGCGGGCGATGAACGAGCCGTCGCGGATCGTGATGTTGACGCCGATGAAGTACAACGACGCCCCGGTCATCGGGCAGCACTTCCGTGACGGTCAGACCGTCATCATGGATGTCAGCGGGATGAGCACCGCCGAGGCCACCCGTATGGTCGACTTCGTCGCGGGGTTGGCGTACGGCTGCGAGGGGCGCATCGAGCGGATCGCGGAGAAGGTCTTCCTGCTGGCTCCTGCCGAAGTGGAGATCACCAACGGCTGAAACCGGAGCGGCCTTGCCGGTACGGGTCCTGTGCGATCGTCAGCGATCGGGCCCGGTACGGGTGCGAGGCCGCTCTTGGCGAGCGTCCGCGTACCGGATGGCGAGGCCCTTGGCGGAAGCATGTTCACCTCCGGTGGTATGCCCGCCCCCGCCCCCGTAGCGAGGCCGCTTCACGGGAAGTGTCCGCAGGCCCGTGTGCGCCCCTATGGCGACGCCGCTTCACGGATGCGGGTCCGTGGTCTCTCCGCCGGTACGTCCTTACGGCGAGGTCGCTTCACGGGAGGCGCGTCGACGGCGATGTGCCCCGATGACAGGGCGGCTCGGTGAGCAGGGGATCCGCCGCGCCGTGCGGGTTCATGATACTTCTCGCGATGTGCGTCCGTGATGAGGCCGTAGGAGAGACCAAGATCAGCCTGCCCGGGGGCCCCGGCGGAGCAGGCGGGTGAGTTCGGTCAGGTCGGAGGTCGCTGTTTTGATCCGGCCCTCCGACTCGTGGGCGTACTCGTGCAGTGCCCACACCGCGCCCTGGGCGAGGTCCCTCAGCTCGGCGAGCTGCGTGACGACGTATTCGGCGTCGGCGCGCTCACGCTGCCGTCTGCGCCACAGCCTGTAGACGCCTCCCACGGCAGGCAGGGGCGCGAGCAGCGCGAGCGGGAGGACGGGAAGGACGAGCGCGACCACCAGGATCACCGGGGCCAGGGCGAGCAGCAGGTAAGCCGCCCAGGGACGGCCGCGGACCGGTGCTCCCTCGGTGGCGATCCGCTCCTCGGCGGCACCCAGCGACTCGGGATCCGGGCCCTCGGGCCTGAGCGTCACGCGGTGGCCGAGGATCGGTATGGCGACCGACTCGGGGGCCTCGGCGCGGGTGGCCTCGGCGAGGCTCTCGCCCGCCGCTCGTACGATGGGCGCGGCCACGTGCAGCGCGATCGCGGCCAGGTAGGGGTGGGAGCCGGGACGCAGGTCGCCGAGCAGGTGGCTGGTGAGCGGTCTCATCGGCCGTTCGGGGGTGCCGGAGCCCGTCAGCTGGCGGAGCACGGTCAGCGGCTCGTCCTCGCTCCACACGACGGTCGCCTCGCCAGAACGGTCCGTCTGCGCGGCGGTGATGAGCGCGAGACCGCCCAGGCCGCCGGTCGCCTCCTCCGTAAGGCCGCGTGCCTCACCGGTCGCTCCGGCGTCCGTCCGAGCCGCGGAACCGTTCGCGGATTCGGTCTTCTCGGCGGTGGTGCCGTCGCCTCCCCTGCTCTCGCGGGCCGAGGTGATCTCGGCGCAGCGGTCGAGCAGGTGGGCCAGCCGGGCGGCGGCGTGTACGGGGGCGGCCAGCTCGGGGAGCCCGGCGAGCTCCCCGAAACCGGCCAGGGCCGGTGAGACGGCCGTGGCGGGCTCGTCGGGGATCAGCGCGTGCAGCCACCGGTCGGGCTCGGACGCGGGGGAGGCGGCCACCGCGTCGAGCTTGCGGAGAACGAAGATCTTGCCCGCCGGGCCGTACGCCCCGCGTGCGGCGGCGAGCCAGAGCGCCCGCTGGCCGTGGGTCACCGGGCGGTCCAGGGACAGCTCCCCGAAGGCGGTGCCGAGCCATGAGGCGTGGATGCGGTCGCCCTGACCGGCCACGGCGAGGGCGAGGCAGAGGAAGAGCGCGGTCCGCTGCTCGTCACGCTGAGCGGCGCGGGCGAGGGGTTCGAGTGACTCCTCCCCGCGCATGAGCAGCACGAGCGCCTCGACGGCCGGAGCCAGCCAGTGATCGGGTACGTCCTCGAAGTCCGTCGGCGTCTCGATGGGGACGATACCGGCGGCCAGGTCGGTGAGGAGCGCGTCGGCCCGGCGGCGCAACTCCGCCCCGGCGGGTGAGTCCGCGACGTGCGCGTCCCCAGAACGCGGGTGCGAGTTCGCGACCTGCGACTCCTCGGGGTGCGAGCCTTCGGAGTGCGAGCCCGTGGTGTGCGAGTCTGCGGTCAGGTCGGTGTCCACGTTCGCGGTCGGCTCCGTGTCCACACTCGCTGCCAGATCCGCGTCCAACGTCGCGACCAGGTCGGTGCTCAAGCCCGTGGCCAGGTCGGTGCTCGGGTGCGTGGTGTCCGTGCTCAAGTTCGCGGTCAGGTCCGTGCTCAAGGCAGAGAGCTCCCCGAAGTTGTGACCGATGACCGCGCCAGCGTATTGCGCTTCGGACATCCCCGCAGGGAGGCGCGCCGAACATGACTTTGCCAGACGATCGCCTTCATTTTCCCAATAAAGACGATCATCTGGTGGACAGGTTACATGCGCTCGGGCACCGGGACGCCGAGAAGGCTCAGGCCGGTCTCCAGAACCTTCAGGGTCAGCGCGCACAGGGCGAGCCGCGAGGCGCGGGTGGCCGCGTCGACGTCGTCCTTCAGCACCGGGCAGTTCTCGAAGAACGTGGTGAAGGCGCTCGCGGTGTCGAAGAGGTAGGAGGCCAGCTTGTGCGGCGCCGAGTTCTCCGCCATCTCCTCGACGACCGAGCCGAACCCGAGGAGCTGCAGCGCCAGGGCGCGCTCGGCCGGGTGGCCGAGCACGATCGGGCCGCTCGCCTCGGCCGGGGCCACCCCGCCCTTGCGGAAGATGGAGCGGATGCGGGCCTGGGCGTACTGCAGGTAGGGGCCGGTGTTGCCGGTCAGGGCGAGCATGCGGTCGAAGTCGAAGACGTACTCGCTGTCGTGGCTGACCGACAGGTCGGCGTACTTGACCGCGCCCATGCCGACGGCGTGCGCGATCTCCGTGCGCTCGGCGTCGGGGTAGTCGCTGTCCCTGAGGACCTCGGCGGCCCGGGTCTCGGCCTCGTCGAGCAGCTCCACGAGCTTGATGGACTTCCCGCTCCGGGTTTTGAACATCTTGCCGTCGGAGCCCAGCACGCTGCCGATCTGGACGTGCTCGGCCCTGACGTGGTCGGGCAGCCAGCCCGCCATCCTGGCCGAGTCGAACACCAGCGACATGTGCAGCGACTGGGTCGCGCCGATCACGTAGAGGATGCGGTCGACCTTGAGGTCCTGGACCCGGTAGCGGATCGTGGCCATGTCGGTGGTGCCGTAGCCGTAGCCGCCGTCGCTCTTGCGGATCATCAGCGGCAGCGGCTGGCCCTCGCGGCCGGTGTAGCCGGGCGGGAAGACGCAGAGCGCGCCGTCGCTGAGGACGGCGATGCCGCGCTCCTGCAGCTCGTCGCAGACCTGGGCGAGCACGTGGTTGTACATGCTCTCGCCGGCGATGTCGTCGTTGGTCAGCGTCACGCCGAGCTGGACGTAGACCTTGTTGAAGTAGCGGACCGTGGCGTCCATGAAGATGCGCCACAGGCGCATCGTCTCGGGCTCCTCGGCCTGCAGGGTGACGACCCGGGCGCGGGCGCGGGCGTTGAACTCGGGGTCGGTGTCGAACTTCGCGCGGGCCGTCTGGTAGTAGACGTTGCCCTCTCCGGCCTCCAGCTGGGCGACGGCGACCTCCTCGCCGATGTCGAGCAGGTGCTCGATGAGCATGCCGAACGGCGTGCCCCAGTCGCCGAGGTGGTTCTGCCGGATGACCTTGTTGCCCAGGTGCTCGTGGACCCGGGCGAGCGCGTCACCCACGATCGTCGTGCGCAGGTGGCCGACGTGCATCTCCTTGGCCGCGTTGGGCGCCGAGTAGTCGATCACGACGGTCTGCGGCGGGCCGGACGGGCGCACGCCGGTGCGCGGGTCGGAGAGGATCTCGGAGGCCCGCGCCCTGATCCACTCGTCGGAGAGGGTCAGGTTGAGGAAGCCGGGGCCGCTCACCTCGACGGTGCCGGGGAACGGGTCGTCCTGGGCGTCCCCGGCCCGGCCGGTGAGGTGCTCGGCGATCTCCTGGGCGACCTCCCGCGGTGCCCGGCGCAGTCGCTTGCTCAGGCTCATCGCCACGTTCGCCTGGTAGTCGGCGAACTGCGAGGGACGGATCAGCGGGTCTGCGTCGGAGTATTCCGCACCGAAGGCGGCGGCCAGCGCCTGCTGGACGCGCTCGGTCAGTGCGAGCTGCGGGTCGGTCATGCTCCAAGGGTATCGGCTGGCCGGTCCCGAACCGATTGGATATCGCCCTGGATCGGCTCCGTACGGCGGGATCGCACGATCATGAAGACGCCCGTCAGCACGACCCCGGCGGCGACGCCGAGTCCGGCCGCGGTGAGACCGGCCGCGGGGCCGCCGAGGGTGAGCGCGAAGAACTCGCGGGTGAACGGGACGGCGAGGGCGAGCGCGAACAGCCCGGCCATGGAGGCCACGAGCGCGATCCGCCACCAGACGTACGGGCGGGCGACGAGGGCCAGCACCCACCAGGCGGCGACGAACAGCGTGATCACCGCCGAGGTGCGGCTCTCCCCCAGGGTGGCGGACCCGCTCTGGGCGATCCAGTACGACAGGTAGACGGCGGTGGCGCAGACGATCCCGGCGGGGACCGCCAGGCGGAGCACGCGGGGTACGAAGCCGCTCCTGGCGCGCTCGTTGCTCGGCGCGAGCGCGAGGAAGAAGGCGGGGACACCGATCGTCAGCGCGTTGATCAGCGTGGAGTGCCGGGGGGCGAACGGGAACGCGAGCCCGATGACCCCGGTGAGCAGGGAGAGCACGATCGCGTAGAAGGTCTTGGTGAGGAAGAGCCCGGCGACCCGCTCGATGTTGGCCAGCACCCGGCGGCCCTCGCCCACCACGGAGGGGAGGCTGGCGAAGCCGTCGTCCATCAGCACGATCTGGGCGACCGCCCGGGTGGCGCCGCTGCCGGAGCCCATCGCCACGCCGAGGTCGGCGTCCTTGAGCGCGAGCACGTCGTTCACGCCGTCGCCGGTCATCGCGACCGTGTGCCCGCGCGACTGGAGCGCGCCGACGAACAGCCGTTTCTGGTGCGGGCTGACCCGGCCGAAGACGGTGTTGGCCTCCATGATCTCGGCGAGCTTGTCCGGATCGTCCTCCGGCAGGGTGCGGGCGTCCACCGCCCGGTCCCCGCCGGGGATGCCCAGGGAGGTGGCGATGGCCGACACCGACTCGGGGTTGTCGCCGGAGATGACCTTGACGGTGACGTGCTGCCCGGCGAAGTAGGCGAGGGTCTCGGCCGCGTCGGGGCGGATCCGCTGCTTGAGCACGATGACGGCCGCGGCCTCGACGGTGCCGAGGTCGTCGGGGTCGCGCAGCGAGGCGACCTCGCACAGGGCGAGCACCCGCAGGCCGGTGGCGGCGAGCGCCCCGGCCTCGTCGTACGCCGGGGTGCCGGGGGGCAGGAGGACGTCGGGGGCGCCCAGGACCCAGCCGCCGTGGTCGCCGAACTCGGCGCCGCTCCACTTGCGGGCCGAGGAGAAGGGGACCTTCGCGGTGGCGGTCCAGCCGGGCGAGTCGGAGTAGCGGACCTGGACGGCGCGGGCGGTGGGGTTGGGGTCGGGGTCGAGGTTGGCCAGCGCGCCCAGGGCCTCGTGCACGGGCAGGTCGTCGCGGAGCGGGCGGACCTCGTCGAGTTCCATGCCGCCCGAGGTGAGGGTGCCGGTCTTGTCGAGGCAGAGCGTGTCGACCCGGGCCAGGATCTCGATCGCGGGCAGTTCCTGGACCAGGCAGCGGCGCCTGCCCAGCCGGATCACCCCGACGGCGAAGGCGATGCTGGTCATCAGGACCAGGCCCTCGGGGATCATGGTGACGATGCCGGCGACCGTGCCGGTGACGGCCTCGCCGACGCTCGTCTGCCTGCTGACCTGGCTCCAGGTGAGCAGGGCGCCGATCGGGATGACCAGCCAGGTCACGTACTTGATGAACCGGGTGACGCCGTCGCGCAGCTCCGAGTGGGACAGGCTGAACGCGCTGGCCTCCTCGGCGAGCCTGGCCGCGTAGGCGTCGCGGCCGACCCTGGTCGCGACGTAGGCGCCCCTCCCGGCGACCGCGAAGCTGCCGGACAGGACCTCGTCGCCGGGACGCTTGTGCACCGGGTCGGCCTCGCCGGTCAGCAGCGACTCGTCCACCTCCAGCCCGTCGGCGTCGACCACCTCGCCGTCGACCAGCGACTGGTCGCCGGGGGAGAGCAGGACGAGGTCGCCGAGTACGACCTGCCGGGGCGGGATCTCGGTGTCGGCGCCGTCCCTGCGGACCTTGACCGGGGACTCGTTGACGATGGCGAGCCGGTCGAGGGTGCGCTTGGCGCGGAGCTCCTGGACGATGCCGATGCCCGCGTTGGCCACGATCACCAGTCCGAAGAGCCCGTCCTGCCACTCCCCGAAGATCATGATGAGCACCCAGAGCGCGCCGATCACCCCGTTGAAGAGGGTGAGGACGTTGGCCCTGACGATCGCCGAGACCGACCTGCTCGACCGGCGCCTGACGTCGTTGACCTGTCCCGCGGCCACCCGCTCGGCGACCTCGGCCGAGGTCAGCCCTCGTTCCGCCACCTGCTCCACGCGGCCCCCCGCTTGATCGACTGAGACTCAGGGTCAGGGTACGCGGCGCCGGAGAACGCGGTGGGAGGTGTCACTGGATATACCGTAAATATCACCGCAGGTAGGTGGCGTATTGTCCGGAGACGGTGTGTCACCAGAGGCGGTGCGGGCGGGGGGCGGAGGCGAGGCGCTCGCCGATGCGGCCCACCACGCCCTCCCGGGCCAGCGTGGCCGCGAGCACGCAGGCGGCGCTCACCCCCTTGGCCTGTGAGGCGCCGTGCGCGATGACCACGGTGCCGTTCAGGCCGAGGAGGACGGCCCCGCCGTGGACCTCGGGGTCGAGCCGCCGGTGGAGCTCCCTGATGCGCCTCTTCTGCAGCAGGCCGCCCACCCTGGCCGCCCGGCTCTCGCTGATCGTCTCGCGGAGCTCGGAGAAGGCGTAGCGGACGCTGCCCTCCATGGTCTTGAGCGCCACGTTGCCGGTGAAGCCGTCGGTGACGATGACGTCCACGGTACGGGTCAGCAGGTCGTGGCCCTCGATGTTGCCCGCGAAGTCGAGGCCCGGGGCGGCCGACAGCAGTTCGTGGGCTCGCTTGACGAGCTTGTTGCCCTTCTCCGGTTCGCTGCCGATGGTCAGCAGGCCGACCCTGGGGCTCTCGACGCCCAGGGCGGTTTCCGCGTAGGCGGCGCCGAGGTGGGCGAACTGCACCAGCATCTCCGGCTTGACCTCGGCGTTCGCCCCGGCGTCCAGCAGGACGGTCGGGGTGGGCCTGGTCGGCAGGGCGACGGCGATGGCGGGCCTGAGCACCCCGGGCTGGCCGCGCAGCCGGAGCTTCCCGGTGGCCACGATCCCGGCGGTGGACCCGGCGGAGACCACGGCGCAGGCGTCGCCTCGCCGTACGAGGTGGCAGGCGACGGCGATGCTGGAACGCGGGCGGCGCAGGCTGGCGAGGGCGCCCTCGTCCATGGCCAGAGCCTCCTCGGCCCGTACGATCGGGATCTCGGTGGTCGCGTCGTACCGGGAGAGGGCCTCGGACAGGGGGCGGGGGGCGCCGACGAGCACGACGGAGATCCCGTGCTCTCGTACCGCCTGCACGGCTCCCGCCACGATCTCGTCGGGGGCGTTGTCGCCGCCCATCGCGTCCAGGGCGATCGGCAGGACGCCGGGAGCGTCGGTCTCAGGCAAGCGGTCACCTCGTGCGGGATGGTTTGTCCGCATCGTAGGCGGGCTTTGGACCTGATCGGTCCGTCGGGCCGATCAGGGAGTGCCGGGGAGATTCCAGTCGCTTCTCTCCCGCGAGACGATGACTTTGCCGAAGGTGACCCGGCCGACGACCCTGATGACCGGGCCGTCCCCTTCGCCCGTGCCGCCGGAGATGCTGCGCTTGGCGAACAGCGCGCCGACCTCGTCGATGACGTGGGCGTCGCGAGGGACCCTCACGATCAGCTTGCCACAGTAGGAGTTGACCTCAAGGGTGATCTCCCGGCCCGGGAGCACCGCGTCGGACAGGTCGACGATCAGCGCGCCGAAGGTGGCGCTCAGCGCGGTGTGCCGCCCGGCGATCCAGCGCCCGCCGCGCACGACCTTGCTGAAGACGGCGGCGACCTCCTGCCGTCCGGCGGTGGCTCCGCGGGCGGGCGCGGTGACGTCGGGCAGGTCGCGGGTGAGGGGGACGAGGTCGGCCGTCGTGACGGCGGTGTAGGCGGCCTCCAGCCGATCGGCGTGCTCGACGCTGGTCAGGCGGCCGGTGGCGAACGCCTCGCTCAGCACCGCGGCCACCTGGTCGCGATCGGCGTCTGAGGCGCGCAGAACGGGTTCATAGGGCGTCATGACTGCGAGTGTACGACTATTCAAGATATATCGCGACATCTCCCAGGGGAAGAAATCGCCGAGATATGGAACCGACCATAGGTCGGTTTACGTCCGGTATGTAACACGTTCGAGACGTACGAAGGGTCAGTGAGGTTTACCGCAGCAAGGACAAAAATTCTCGGCAAAGGAATGGTGATCTTGAACGAAGGCTCCAAGCGCGGGTTCCGTGCCTACACCGCGAAGCACCTTGACGACCTGTTGCGCAGGGGTGGCCTGGGCGACACCGAGCGGCTCCGGATCAGAGCGGTGGCGACGGTGTTGCCCTTCCGGACCAACGCCTACGTAGTGGATCAGCTCATCGACTGGTCCGCGGTCCCCGAGGACCCCGTCTACCGGCTGGTCTTCCCCCAGGAGGACATGCTGCCCGAGGCGGACGTCACCGGGCTGGCGGGTCTCCTGGAGGCAGGTGCGGGGAACGCGGAGCTCCAGGCGGCCGCGAACAAGGTCAGGATGAGGCTCAACCCGCACCCCGCCGGGCAGCTCGACCTCAACGTCCCGCGCGTCGGCAGGGAGCCGGTGCCCGGCATGCAGCACAAATACCCTGAGACGGTGCTCTTCTTCCCCCGGCAGGGGCAGACGTGTCACGCCTACTGCACCTACTGCTTCCGGTGGGCCCAGTTCATCGGGGAGCCGGACCTGAAGTTCGCCTCCGACGACGTGGACGCCCTCGTCCGCTATCTCAAGGACCACCCCGAGGTGACCAGCGTGCTGTTCACCGGCGGCGACCCCATGATCATGGGCGAACCCGTGCTCCGCCGCTATCTGGAGCCGCTGCTCGACATCGAACAGCTCGAATCCATCCGCATCGGCACCAAGTCCCTGGCCTACTGGCCGCAGCGGTTCGTCTCCGACCCCGACAGCGACGACACGCTCCGCCTGTTCGCCTCCGTGGTGGACGCGGGCAAGAACCTGGCCTTCATGGCGCACTTCTCGCACCCCCGGGAGCTGGAGCTCCCGATCGTCGAGGCCGCCGTCGCGGGGATCACGGCCACCGGCGCGGTCGTCAGGACGCAGGCGCCGCTGATCCGGTCGATCAACGACGACCCCGGGACCTGGTCGTCCATGTGGCGCAGGCAGCTCACCATGGGCATGATCCCGTACTACATGTTCGTCGAGCGTGACACCGGCCCGCAGGACTACTTCGCGGTGCCGCTCGCCAGGGCCTACGAGATCTTCAGGGACGCCTACGCGAGCGTCTCCGGGCTGTGCCGCACCGTACGGGGGCCGTCGATGTCCGCCACGCCCGGCAAGGTCTGCCTGGACGGCGTCGCGGAGATCGCGGGGCAGAAGGTCTTCGTGCTCCACCTCATCCAGGCGCGCGATCCGGAACTGGTCGGACGCCCCTTCTTCGCGAGGTACGACCCGGACGCCGTGTGGCTCACCGACCTGCGCCCGGCCTTCGCCGACCGCTTCCCCTTCGAGCCCGCTCCCGCCGCCCCCCGGCGGCTGTCGGCCTGACCCCGCCCCTCTGCGGCCGGGGGGAGACGGGCCGGTGCGCACCGGCCCGTCTCCCGCCGCCTCAGCGTCCCGGGCCCCGCACGGAGGTGCGACGGGCGATCTCGGCCTGGAGTCTGGCCATCTGCCAGTGCAGCTCGATGAGCTGCTCGGTCAGCTGGAGACGCGGAATCTCTGATGGGTCCTCGACGGACAGGTGGTCGATCGCGGTGGACAGCTCTCGCATCGCGCGCCCCCACTCCATGACGGCTTCCTTGGATCGAAACAACGTTCGAATCATACCGGAACACCGAACACGCTGTCAGTCCATTGCCTCCCGTGTCCCACCCGGGGACGTGACGTATCGCGTTAGTTCTGGTATTCGGGCGTCACGTACCCGCGGGCCACGGTGTGGGCGGTGATGTTGAAGCCCACCACGGCGGGCGGGGTGTCGGCGTCGAGGCCGAGCTTCTCCACGTCGAGGGCGTGGACCGCGAAGATGTAGCGGTGCGGGTCCCCGGGCGGCGGTGCGGCGCCGCCGTAGGCGTTGTGGCTGTAGTCGTTGCGCCCGTGCACCCCCACGCCGCCGTCACCCGCGCCCGCGCCCGCGGGAAGCTCGGTCACGTCGGCCGGGATGTCGAACAGCAGCCAGTGCCAGAACCCGCTGCCGGTGGGGGCGTCGGGGTCGAAGCACGTCACGGCGTAGCTGAGGGTGCCCTCGGGGGCGCCGGACCAGCGCAGGTGGGGAGAGACGTTCTGGCCGGTGGAGCCCCAGTCGTTGAACACGTGGGTCTCCGCCATGCGCTCGCCGTCGCGGACGTCGTCGCTCTCGACGGTCAGCGCGGGAACCTGGGGCAGGAAGTCATACGGAATCGGTGGCCGCGTGGACACGATTCACCTCCGATGGAAGCGTCTTGTCGGTCGCTCCTCATCCTGCCCTGCCGCCGGACCCCGTAGTGATCGGAGGCCGTGGCGTTCGGACGCCGTTGTCCGAGGCCGTGGTGATCAGACCTTGTTGTAGGCGGCGAGGACCGTCTTCGGGTCGCCGTCCATCTTGATCTTGCCCTTGTGCAGCCAGATGACCCGGTTGCAGGTCTCCTCGATCACGTCGAGGTTGTGGGCGACCAGGAAGACGGTGCCGGCCTCGTCGCGCATCTTCTTGATGCGGTCCTGGCTCTTGCGCCGGAACTCGCGGTCGCCGGTGGCCAGGGCCTCGTCGATGAGCAGCACGTCGTGGGACCTGGCCGAGGCGATGGCGAAGCGGAGCCTGGCGCCCATGCCCGAGGAGTAGGTGGACATGGGGAACTGCACGAACTCCCCGATGCCGGAGAAGTCGACGATGTCGTCGTACTTCTCCTTGACCTGCTTGGGGTTCATGCCCATCGCGTAGCAGCCGAGCACGATGTTGCGCTCGCCGGTGAGCTCGCGCATCAGCGCGGCGTTGACGCCGAGCAGGGAGGGCTGGCCGTCGGTGTAGACGGCGCCGGAGTGCGGGGGCAGGAGCCCGGCGATGGCGCGCAGCAGCGTGGACTTGCCGGAGCCGTTGCGGCCGACGATGCCGATGGCGTCGCCGTGGCGGGCCACGAAGGACACGCCGCGCACGGCGTGGACCTCCTTCATCTGCGGCCGTCCCTGGCGCTTGACGAGGCGCATGAGGGCGTTGACGGCGTTGCCCTTCTCCACCTCGCTGGCCGCGCCGTACACCCGGTAGATGATGTGCAGGTCGTCCACGATGACCGTGGGGGTGCCCTCACGGTTATCGGCGGGGGCGGGTTCCGGGTTGGGGTGCACCCGGACATCCGTGCTCGGCACGGCGGGCTCCTCGGCCTTCACTCGGGACAGCTCCTCGGTCAACTCAGCCACGGCCGTACTTCTCCTCGGCTCGCCAGAAGTACCAGAAGCCGCCGAGCAGAGCGAACACCGCCCAGAATACGCAGACCGCCCACACGTACGGCCGGGGGTCGTGGGTATGCATGAGCAGGTCCCGCATGAGCTCGATGTACGCGGCGGCGGGGTTGAAGTACATGACGTCGGCGACCCACTGGGGGAGACCGGCGCCGCCCGGGCCCACGACCTTGTCCTCGATGGAGAAGAAGACGCCGGAGGCGTAGAGCCAGGTGCGCATGATGAAGGGGAGCAGCTGGTTCAGGTCGCGGGAGGTGGAGCCGACCCGGGCGAGCACCAGGCTCGCGCCGATGTTGAACATGGTCTGCAGCAACAGGGCGACCGGGACCAGCAGCCACATGAGGGTGAGATCCTCGCCGGTGATCAGCACCAGCCCGAACAGCACGCCCATGGAGATGAGCAGCTGCTGGAACTCCTGGATCGTGTAGGCGAGCGGGAGCGCCGCCCGGGGGAAGTGCAGGGCACGGATCAGCGACAGGTTGCCGGAGATCGCCTTGGCGCCGCTGCTCACCGAGCGCTGGGTGTAGGTGAAGACGAACATCCCGGTGATGAGGAAGGCCGGGTAGTTCTTGATGTCCCCCTTCGCGCCGAGGATCAGGCCGAACATCACGTAGTAGATGCCCGCGTTCAGCAGTGGCGTGAGGACCTGCCAGAACTGGCCCAGGGCCGAGTTGCTGTACTTCGAGACGTTGCGCGACGTGGCGTACGTCATGACGAAGTGCCGTCGTTCCCACAGTTGGCGCAGGTAGACGAAAAGACTCGGGCGTGCGATGGCACGCCGAAGTCCGTGGCGCGCGGCGAGCTTGGCCAGCGGCTCTTGCCCCTGCACGGGGATGCCGTTACTCGGGCCGCCCGCCTGGGCGTCCGCGATCGCGGATTCCGGCTGGCTCATGGCAAGGACTCTATTGGATGCGAGTGGATGAAGTGCCTGCGGCGGGGGTCCGCCGCACACATTGGACGGGATCTCCGGGCAACAGGTTCCAGGGCAATTGCGCGGTTCTCCAGCGGGAGACCGGGCCCTTCGCGGTCAGGTCAGCGCAGGCCCAGGTCAGGGTCATCGGAGGGTAAGGGATGCGAGCAGTGTCGGCGCGGGGGTATTTTGGCGTGACCGTTCTTGTCCTACGTGTGCCCTGATGTCGTTTTCATGCACATTCGGGATCTTGGTCTTGTCGAGTTGGCAGGTATGTGACGCCGAATCAGTTCATGCGTGACCGAACTGCAACATCACAGATATAAGTCGGTGTGGAGCGGTAGGGAATAGTCGCGATCGATCGGTGTGGCGTCAGCACCCGGACCGGAACAGCGGGAAGCAGGGACCACAAGATCCTCCTTCGCGGTGCTCGGGCCACGGAACCCAGTGTCGACGCAAGCCTGCATAGGGAGGATTTACCGCAATGCGTGTTTCTAAGGGTGCCCGGCTCACCGCCGGCACTGCCCTGCTCGCCCTCGCGCTGACCGCGTGCGGCAGCTCGACGCCCTCCGACGGCGGGACGGCGGCGGCCGACCAGCCCGTGCGGATGGAGCTCGGCGAGCCGCAGAAGCTCTTCTACCCCGGTGACACCACCGAGTCCGAGGGCGCCGAGGTCCTGGCCGCCATCTTCGCCCCGCTGGTCGGCTACGACGAGAACAAGCAGGTCGTGGACGAGGTCGCCGAGTCGATCGAGTCGACCGACAACACGGTGTGGACGATCAAGCTCAAGCCCGGATACACGTGGCACAACGGTGAGAAGCTGATCGCGCAGAACTACGTCGACGCGTGGAACTACGCCGCCAACCAGGACAACGTCCAGGGTGCCAACGGCTTCTTCGCCCGGATCGACGGCTGGGCCGACCTGAACCCGGGTGAGGGCCAGACCGTCTCCACCAAGGAGATGAAGGGCCTCAAGGTCGTCGACGAGAGCACCTTCAGCGTCACCCTCGCCAAGCCGTTCTCGCAGTTCAAGACGATGCTGGGCTACACCGCGTTCTACCCGCTGCCCAAGGCGGCCTTCGGCCCCGACGGCAAGATCACCGAGGAGTACGCCAAGAAGCCGATCGGCCAGGGCTACTTCCAGATCGACAAGCCCTTCAACAAGGGCACCGACCAGACGATCGACCTCACCCGGTACGACAAGTTCGCCGGGACGAAGCCGAAGTTCACCAAGCTCCAGTTCAAGCTCTACACGAGCCCGGAGACCGCGTTCAACGACCTGGCTGCGGGCAACCTCGACGTCCACGACTCGCTGCCCCCGTCGGCGATCGCGCGGGCCAAGTCCGAGCTGGGCGAGCGCTACATGGACGAGGCGGACGCCGGCGTCGGCTACATCGGCTTCCCGATGCAGTACAACAAGACGTACGCGAACGTGAAGGTCCGCGAGGCCATCTCCATGGCCATCGACCGCGCGACCATCGCCGACAAGGTCTTCTCCGGCACGCGTGCCCCGGCGGACGACTTCATCAACCCCCTCCTCGACGGCTACCGCGCCGGCGCCTGCGCGGCCTGCAGCTACGACCCCGCCAAGGCCAAGACGCAGTACACCGAGAACAACGGCCCCAAGACGCTGGAGCTGGGCTACAACACCGACGGCCCGCACAAGGAGTGGATCGAGGCCGTCGCGAACAGCCTCCGCGCCAACCTGGGCATCGAGGTGACGGTCAAGCCCTTCGAGAAGTTCGCCTCGATTCTCGACGAGCTCGACAAGAAGACCTACGGCGGCATGTTCCGCATGGGCTGGGCGATCGACTACCCGTCGGCGGAGAACTACCTGACCCCGATCTTCTCCACCGTCGCGATCAAGACCGGCTCCAACTACGCCGGCTGGTCGAACAAGGAGTTCGACGAGCTCCTGTCCAAGGGTGACACCGCCCCGACGCAGGAGGAGGGCCTGAAGTTCTACCAGCAGGCCGACGACATCCTGATCAAGGAACTGCCGTACATTCCGGTGTACTTCTACCGGACCAACGCCGCGTTCTCCCAGCACGTCAAGGGCGTCAAGATCAATCTTCTCAACCAGATCGAGTGGACCGAGGTCGAGAAGGCCAGCTGACGACCGGTTGAGGGCCGGGCGGGAGCCCGGCCCCACTGGCCGCCCGGAACGATCTCGCGGCACCGCGCGACCCGCCGGTCCGCGAGATCACCCCCGGGCACCTACGGGAGATACGAATGGGCCGTTACATCCTCAGGCGCCTGATCCAGTCGATACCGGTGCTGCTGGGCGCCACCCTGCTCATCTACGCCATCGTCTTCGCGCTGCCCGGCGACCCCATCGCGGCGCTGGCGGGCGAGAAGCGCATAGACCCCAACATCGTCGCCATCCTGCGCGAGCAGTACCACCTGAACGACCCGTTCCTGGTGCAGTACTGGTACTACATCGTCGGCCTGTTCAGCGGCGACTTCGGTACGACCTTCGCCGGCGTCGGGGTCGACGAGATCATGGCGGGCAAGTTCCAGGTGACCATCAACCTGGCGGTGACCGCCCTGGTGATGGAGGCCGTCATCGGCGTGGGACTCGGCCTGTACGCGGCGCTGCGCCACGGCAGGGCCAGCGACTCGATGATCCTCGCCTCCACCCTGGTGCTGATCTCCATCCCCACCCTGGTCACCGGCTTCGTGCTCCAGCTGCTGCTGGGAGTGAAGCTCAAGCAGGCCGGGATCGACCTCTTCCCCGTCGCGGGCGTGACGGAGGGCTGGCGCAGCTACCTGCTGCCCGGCTTCGTGCTCGCGGGGACGTCGATCGCCTACCTCACCCGGCTCGCCAGGAACAGCCTGGTGGAGATCCTGCGCGCCGACTACATCCGCACCGCGGTGGCCAAGGGCCTGCCCCGGAACCGGATCGTCGGGCGGCACGCGCTGCGCAACGCGCTGATCCCGCTGGTCACCTACCTGGGCGCCGACCTCGGTACGTTGATGGGCGGCGCGGTGATCACCGAGACGATCTTCAACCTGCCGGGGATCGGCCAGCAGCTGTTCAGCTCCGTGTACCTGCGCGAGCAGCCCGTGGTCGTCGGAATCGTGACCGTGCTGGTGCTGATCTACATCCTTGCCAACCTGGTCGTCGACCTGCTCTACGCCGTGCTCGACCCGAGGATCCGCTATGAGTGACACTCTCGTCCCGGCCGGAGGGCAGACCGGGAACCCCAAGCACGGCAGGCCCAGAAGGGGCGCGAGGGGCGCCAGGGCGCCCAAGGCCGCGAGCCTGTGGGGCGACGCCTGGTACGACCTGCGCCGCCGCCCGCTCTTCATCGGGGCGTCCGTGCTCATCGCCGTCCTGGTCGTCATGGCGGTGATCCCCTCGCTGTTCACCTCGGTGAACCCGTTCGACGCCAAGAGCTGCAACCTGAGCGACGCCCGGCTGAGCATGGGCGAGGCCCACTGGTTCGGCACCGACAACCTCGGCTGCGACATCTACGCCCGCACCATCTACGGCGCCCGCAACTCGATCGTGGTCGGCCTGGCCACCACCGTCGTCACCGCGCTGGTGGGCGGCCTGCTCGGTCTCTTCGCCGGGTTCAGGGGCGGAGTGGTGGACACCCTGTTCTCCCGGGTCGCGGAGGTCTTCTTCGCGATCCCGTCGATCCTCGGCGCCCTGCTCATCCTGGCGGTCTTCCGCACGGGCAACGTGTGGACCGTCATGCTCGCACTGGCCGTGCTGACCTGGCCGATGACGTACCGGATCATGAGGGCGGCGGTGATCACCGCCAAGAGCCAGGACTACGTGCTCGCGGCGCGGGCGCTCGGCGCCTCCGCGTCGAGGATCATGTTCCGGCACATCCTGCCGAACGCGGTCGCCTCGGTGATCGTGGTCGCCACGATCAACCTCGGCTACTTCATCGCCGCCGAGGCCGGTCTGTCCTTCCTCGGGGTGGGCCTGCGCTCGCCCGACATCTCCTGGGGACTCATGATCTCCGACGCCAGGGAGCGTTTCCTGGAGGCTCCGTGGGCGCTGCTGTTCCCGGCGCTGTTCCTGAGCCTGACGGTGCTGGCCTTCATCATGCTGGGCGACGCCGTCCGCGACGCCCTCGACCCGAAGCTGCGGTAGGGGGACCCGTGAAGAAGACCTCACCATCGGTGGTGCCGTCCAGGGAGACGCCGGGCAACGAGCCGCTGCTCGCCGTCGACGACCTGCACGTGGAGTTCGTGACCAGGCAGGGCGTGGTCAAGGCGGTCAACGGGGTCAGCTACTCGCTGAGCCCCGGCGAGACGCTCGCCGTGCTCGGCGAGTCGGGCTCGGGCAAGTCGGTGACCGCGCAGGCCATCATGGGCATCCTCGACTCCCCGCCGGCCCGCGTTCCCCGGGGGGAGATCCGCTTCCGGGGGACGAACCTGCTCGACCTGTCCGAGGAGGCCCGCACCCAGGTGCGCGGCCGGCGGATCGCGATGATCTTCCAGGACGCGCTCTCCGCGCTGAACCCGGTGTTCACCGTCGGCGCCCAGATCGGGGAGATGTTCCGGGTGCACCGGGGCGCCTCCAAGCGCGACGCCGAGAAGAAGGCGATCGAGCTGATGGACCGGGTCCGCATCCCGGCCGCCAGGCAGCGGGTGCACGACTACCCCCACCAGTTCTCCGGCGGGATGCGCCAGCGCATCATGATCGCGATGTCGATCGCGCTCGACCCCGAGGTGCTGATCGCCGACGAGCCGACCACCGCCCTCGACGTGACGGTGCAGGCCCAGATCATGGAGCTGCTCAGCGAGCTGCGGCGCGAGAGCGACATGGGCCTGATCCTGATCACCCACGACCTCGGCGTGGTGGCCGACGTCGCCGACAAGATCGCGGTGATGTACGGCGGGCGGATCGTGGAGAACGCCCTCGTGCACGACATCTACCGCAGGCCCGCCCACCCGTACGCCAAGGGCCTGCTCGACTCGATCCCCCGGGTCGACCAGAAGGGGCAGGAGCTGTACGCCATCAAGGGCATGCCGCCGAACCTGCTCGACATGCCCTCGGGCTGCTCCTTCCACCCCCGGTGTCCGTACCGTCAGGACAACTGCGTCGTCGACGCGCCCCCGCTGTACGAGATCGGCCCGACGCGCGGCAGCGCGTGTCACTACTGGAGGGAGGTCCTCGATGGCAGCCACGGGTGAGCCGATCCTTGAGGTCCGCGACCTGGTCAAGCACTTCCCGCTGACCCAGGGCGTCGTCCTGCGCAGGCAGATCGGCGCGATCAAGGCCGTCGACGGGGTCTCCTTCGACCTGCGCCGCGGCGAGACGCTCGGCATCGTGGGCGAGTCCGGGTGCGGCAAGTCCACGCTGGCCAAGCTCCTGATGGCGCTGGAGCGGCCGACCTCGGGCTCGGTGAGGATCAACGGCCGGGAGATCGCCGACGCCAAGCGGGGCGACCTCAAGCGGGCCCGCCGCAACATCCAGATGGTCATGCAGGACCCGTACACCTCGCTGAACCCCCGGATGACCGTGGGCGACATCATCGGCGAGCCGTTCGAGATCCACAAGGAGGTCGCCCCCAAGGGCGACCGGCGCCGCAAGGTCCAGGAGCTTCTCGAAGTGGTGGGTCTCAACCCCGACCACATCAACCGCTACCCGCACCAGTTCTCCGGCGGCCAGCGCCAGCGCATCGGGATCGCCCGCGGGCTGGCGCTCCAGCCGGAGATCATCGTCTGTGACGAGCCGGTCTCCGCGCTGGACGTGTCGATCCAGGCGCAGGTCGTCAACCTGCTGGAGCGGCTGCAGGACGAGTTCGGCCTGGCGTACGTCTTCATCGCCCACGACCTGTCGGTGGTCCGGCACATCTCCGACCGCGTCGGCGTGATGTACCTGGGCAAGATGGTGGAGATCGGCAAGGACGTCGAGATCTACGACCGGCCCGCGCACCCTTACACCCAGGCGCTGCTGTCGGCCGTGCCGGTGCCCGACCCCGAGGGGCGCGAGCGACGCGAGCGGATCATCCTCCAGGGTGACCCGCCCTCTCCCGCCAACCCGCCGTCGGGCTGCCGGTTCCGTACGCGGTGCTGGAAGGCCCAGCCGATCTGTTCCGCCGAGGAGCCGCTGCTGCAGATCCGGCCCGGCACCGCGCACGCGAGCGCCTGCCACTTCGCCGAGACCCACGACGTGATCCACGTGTGAGGGGGCGGACAGGCGGGAGACAGCGAAGGGCGCGACCCCCACATGGAGTTGTGGAGGCCGCGCCCTGTCCGCTTTTACCGCTTCATCGCGGGACGTCTGTCCTGCTAGAGGATGTCGACGCCGATGCCGCCGATGCCGACGAGGCCGCCGACGCCGACGCCGTGGCCGACTCCGCTGCCGTTGCTGATGATGTTGCCGCCGCCGCCGATGCCGCCGAGGCCGCCGCGGCCGAAGAGGCCGCCACCGAGGCCGCCGCCGATGATGCCGCCGCCGAAGCCGCCCCCGTAAACGCCACCGCCGTAGACACCGCCGCCGTAGAGGCCGCCCCCGTAGACGCCGCCGCCGTAGCAGCCGCCGCCGTAGACGCCGCCGAAGCCGCCCCCGTAGAGGCCGGCCCCGTAGACGCCGCCGCCGTAGAGGCCGCCGCCGCAGCCGACGCCGCTGGTCACGGCCGTGGGGATGACGGTGGTGCCGTACGTGACGGTGCTCGTCGGGATGAAGGCCGGGGCGGCGCTGACGACGCCGACGCCGCCGCCGCAGCAGTCGGCGGCCTTCTTGGCGGCCTTCGCCTTGGCGGCGGCCTTGACGACCGAGGTGGCGGTGACCTTGGTCGCGGAGCTGGTGGAGGACGTGGACGCGGAAGCGGCCACGGCCGGCGCGAGGACGGCGACACCGACGCACGCGGAAGTGATGAGAAGACGACGAATCATTTGTGGTTCCCCCTGGAAGGAAATCGTCGCGGCAGTGTCTGGGCCTCTGGAACGGACCGTCTGCGCGCGGCTACTCAAAGTAACGGGAGTGAGACTATCCAGCGACATGCTTTCTGGAGGGTCAAGAATGGTCAGCTTGTGGCAATGATCGCGGAGGCGTGGCCGGACAAATATTGGCCGATCGCCGGTCCGATCCGCGTGCCCGTTCTGCCACGCCGCTGCGAATTCCCTAAACTGCCAGGTCAGCTCGTATATCCGGTGGAGGGCCCGGCTCCTCGCGGGTGGCGGGGCGCAACCGCCGTGGTGGAGGCCCGTCCGGGACGACAGGGAGAACGACGGGCCGCCATTGTCCAGGGGAATGTGGACACGTCATCGAAATTCCGTAATGAGCGTTTCCAGCTAAAACGACCCTTCGGTTGTAACGACAATTCAGCAAACGGGTCAATTCATAGGGTGATTTCTTCTCGGGTCGCTTTTGTTGCGCATGTCAGGGTGAGGGAGAGAGCCGTACGTGGGCCCCGGGCGGCAGGCCCAGCCGCTGGGAGGCGTCGCCGGAGTTGACCGCCAGCGCGACCAGCCCGGCCGAGTCGGTGAAGGCCACGATCTCCCCGGGCGGCACCGCGGCGAAGGTCTCCTTGAACGGCACCGAGATCCGCCGCCTGCCCAGCCAGACCACCAGCGTGTCTCCCGGCTCGACGCCCAGCGTCACCATGTCGCCCGAGCCGATCGACAGCTGGGCGTTGCCGTGCCGGTCGATCGACAGCACCTCCCCCTCGACGTAGCCCTCCTGCAGCACGGAGGTGGGCGCGGGCAGCGTCACCAGCCGCTCCAGCGGGATCGCCGGTCCCAGCTCGGACGGGTGGCGCCCGATGGCGAGGTGCGCCGCCACGGGGGCGAAGAGGTCGCGCCCGTGGAAGGTCGGCGAGACCGGTTTCAGGAAGAGGTCGGCGTTGGACAGCTCGTAGGCGGCACGCGCGCCCCCGCTGGCGTGGATCGCCCACGACAGCAGCCCGTTGTCCGGGCCCAGGAACACGTGGTCGCCGGCCTCGACCGCCACGGCCCTGCGCGAGCCGCCGCCGCCGGGATCCACCACGGCGACGTGCACGCCGGGGGGAAGGTAGGCGATCGTCTGGGCCAGGATCGCCGCCCCGCGCCGTACGTCCCCCGAGGGGACCAGATGGCACACGTCAATGATCCGCGACTCCGGAGAGATTCCGACGATCACGCCGTGACATGCGGCGATGTAGCCGTCTTCCAGTCCGTAATCGGTGAGAAGGCTGATGACAGAGGTCACATCTGGTGACTGTACGTCTCCACATCCGTCATGAACAGCGCGAAATTCCGGACTATCCTGACTTCGGGCCGCGCGTGCGCGATGTGATCGCCGCGCGCTCCGACGGAGGAGGAAGCAATGGACACCGCGCCGAGTTCCGGTGACGGCGCCGCTCCGGAGCCCGCGCCGAGAGCTCTCACCGACAGGGAGCGCGAGCTGCTCGCCTTCGAGCGCCAGTGGTGGCGCTACGCGGGCGCGAAGGAACAGGCGGTTCGCGAGGCCTTCGACATCTCCGCGACGCGCTACTACCAGTTGCTCAGCGAGCTCATCGACCTGCCCGCGGCGCTCGCCCACGATCCGATGCTGGTCAAGCGCCTGCGCCGGCTCCGCGAGACCCGCCGCCGCGACCGCGCCGCCCGGAAGATGGGCTTGCGCCCCTGATCTCCGGGTACGACCGACCGGGCGGGCGCTCGCGAGAGCGGGGCCTGGGCTCGGCGGGCTGGAACGGACGTGACGGTGAACACACTCGACAGGCCGGGGTCCGGCGGGTTGGAGTGAGCGTGACGGTGAACACACTCGACAGGCTGAGGCGGGTATGACGACGAACACGTCCGAGGTGCTGAAGGCGATCGCCGCCGATCCGGCGGGGGCGGTGATCGGGCTCGACTTCGACGGCACGCTGTCGCCGATCGTCCCCGACCCCGCGGCGGCCAGGATCCATCCCGGCGGGGCCGAGGTGCTGACCAGGCTCGGCCACCTGATCGGCGCCGTGGTGATCGTGACCGGCCGCCCGGCCGCCACGGCCGTCGAGTACGGCTCCCTGGCCGGAGTGCCGGGGCTGGTCGTGCTCGGGCACTACGGCCTCGAACGCTGGGAGGCGGGCGCGCTCGCCGCGCCGCCCGTCCACCCGGGCCTCGACCTCGCCAGAACCGGGCTCGTCCCGCTGGCCGCGGGGATCGAGGGGGTCAGGATCGAGGACAAGGAGCGGTCCGTGGCCGTGCACACCCGGCAGGCGGCCGACCCGTGGGCGACGCTCGACGCGCTGCGCGAGCCGGTCGCCGCGCTCGCGGCCGGAGCGGGGCTGACGGTGGAGCCGGGCAAGTTCGTGCTGGAGCTGCGCCCGCCGGGGATGGACAAGGGCGTGGCGTTGAGCGCCTTCCTGCGCGAGCGGGCCGCCAGGTCGGTGCTGTTCGCGGGGGACGACCTGGGCGACCTCCCGGCGTTCGCGGCCGTACGGGCCTCGGGACTGCCGGGGGTGACGGTGTTCAGCGGATCGCCCGAGATCGAGGTGGAGGCCGACATCGTGGTGAACGGGCCCCCGGGGGTCCTGGAGCTCCTCACCTCGATCGCCGACGCCGTCGAGAGCGAGGCGCGGGGCTGATCGGGTGACCACGCGCTCCGGCCGAGAGGGCTCTCGCCGAGAGCGTCATCCGGGCAGGTCCCGCCGCCACCCCCTCGGAGCGGCTCCCGGCTCGTCGCCAGGACGCGCAGCTCCGGCGGGTCATCCGGGCAGGTCCGGCCACCCCTGGGAACGCCCGTTCAGGTCTCTCGGGAACACCCGTTCAGGTCAGGTCTTTCGGGAACACCCGCTCAGGCGGGTTCGCCCGCCCCCGCCCGGGGGCGGGCGCCCATGGTGACCAGCAGTCCTCCGACGGCGAGCCCGATCAGGGCGGGGACCATGAGGAACGCCCGCTGGGTGCCGAACCCGTCGGCGAGCGCGCCCAGCAGGAACGGCCCGATCCCCACCGCGAGCCCGGCGAAGATCGAGGCCATGGCCGACGCGCGGTCCCGCCGCCCGCCGGAGGCGGCCAGCACCCGCGACAGTGCCATCGGGAAGTGCAGCGACACCCCCAGCCCCGACACGGCCAGGCCCGCGTAGGAGAAGACCGGGTTCACGCTCAGCCAGAAGATCGCCCACCCGGCGGCCGTGACCAGCAGGGCGCCGAGGAACAGCACGGTCGGGGGCACCCGCAGGGCCAGCCACGCCCCGGCCAGCCGCCCGGCCGCCATCCCGGCGGTGAACGCCGCGACCGCGGTCGCGGCCACCGCCGCGGGCAGCCCGGTCTGGTCGGAGAAGAGCTTGGCCGCCCACAGGTTGAAGCAGAACTCCATCGCCACGCAGCAGAACAGCACGGCCGAGGCCAGGTAGAACCGCCAGCCGAAGCGGGCCTCGCCCCCCGTGCCCGCACCGCCGGTGGTGTCCCCGGGCTCGGGAATCCGTACGCGTCCCATGGTGAGCGCGAGCAGCACGGTCAGCACGGGGGGCACCAGCAGCGCGGCCCGCCAGCCGAGGGTGCTCTGCGCGGCGGCGCTGACCACGAACGGGACCCCGATGCCGACGATCACGCAGACGGCGTTGGCCTCGCTGATCGCCGCCGGGCCCGCGCTGCCGTGCCGGTCGTCGAGCGCAGCCATGGCCGAGTACAGGGTGATCGAGGCCATCCCGCTGGCGACGCCGTACCCGAGGAGGGTGACCGGGAGCGCGGTGCCGGCCGCGACCAGGAGGACGCCCGCGTTCATCCCGGCCATGCCGGTCCAGATGACGGCACGGCGGCCGATCCTCCCGGTCAGCCAGGGCAGGACGAGGCCGGTGATGATCCCGCCGACGGCCATCGCGGTCCCGTGCAGCCCGGCGACCGCCTGGGACACGCCCTGGTCGAGGCGGAGCAGCGGGAGCGCGGCGCTGAGGCCGTACAGGTAGGTGGCGAAGACGCCGAGCTGAAGATAGATCAGCCAGGTCGCGCGGTCGCGGATCAGCCGGACGGGCGCGATCGCGGTCAACTCGGTTCTCCCCGTACGCCAGAAAAAGTGAAATAGCCGCAAAAACTATCTCATACAGGTCTAAAGCTATTTAGTGAGTCAAGCCATCACCCGAGGGCGTCGAGCTGCTCGGCGAACCACCGGTGCGGAGGGAGGGCGGTCGCCGCGGCGGCCAGCAGGACGCCCCTCCTGGCGCGCTCGTCCGAGGGCATCGTCAGGCCCTCGTGCAGCGCGGCGGCCGTGGCCGAGACGTCGTAGGGGTTGACCGTGAGCGCGTGCTCGCCCAGCTCGGCGGCGGCCCCCGCCTCCCGCGACAGCACCAGCGCGCTGTGCGGAGACAGGATCGGCCCCTCCTTGGCCACCAGGTTCATGCCGTCGCGGATCGGGTTGACGAGCAGCACGTCGGCCAGCCGGTAGGCGGCCAGCGAGCGCGGGTAGTCGTCGTCGACGTTGAGGATCAGCGGGTCCCAGTCCTCGGTGGCGTACTCGTCCTCGATCTCCTCGGCGCAGCGCTGCACCGCCGCGGTGTACTCGCGGTACTCGGGCAGGTCGTGCCGGGACGGGTAGGCGAAGGCGAGGTGGGTGACCCGGCCGTGCCACTCCGGGTGGGCCGCGAGGAACTGCTTGTAGGCGACCAGGCCCCGCACGATGTTCTTCGACAGCTCCGTCCTGTCGATCCGCACGATCAGCCTGCGGTCGCCCACCTGGGCACGGAGCGCGGCCATGTGCGACTCCACGTCGGGCTCGGACGCCCGGGTCCAGAGCGCCTTGCCGTCCACGCCCAGGCTGTGGGTGCCGATCCGGGTGGTCCTGCCCTGGTGGGTGACCGTACGCTCCGCGCGGTCGACCCGCGCGCCGAGCACCGTCTCGCAGCAGTCCATGAACGCCCCGCCCCAGCGGTCGGTGAGGAAGCCCGCGTGGTCGGCGCCCAGGATGCCTTCGAGGAGCTCGGTCGCCACGTCGTCGGGGAGCAGGCTGAAGTATTCGGGCGGGGCCCACGGCGTGTGCGAGAAGTGCGCCACCCGCAGGTCGGGCCGCTCCCCCCTGAGCATGGCCGGGACCAGGCTCAGGTGGTAGTCCTGCACCATCACCCGCGCCCCGTGCGAGCCCTCCTCGGCCAGCGCCATCGCGAAGGCCTCGTTGTAGGCCTGGTACGACTCCCACTCCCTGCGGAACCTGGCGTCGAAGAACGGCCTGTTGGGGGTGTCGTAGAGGAGGTGGTGGACGAACCAGAGGGTGGAGTTGGCGACCGCGTTGTAGGCGCGGTGGAAGGTCGCCGGGGGGATGTGGAGCATCCGCACCGCCCCGGTGTCGTAGCCCGCCTGGTCGATCCTGCCGCCGGGCGCCAGCCGTACGGCGCCGCGGTCGCCGTCGGACAGCGCCGCGCAGACCCACAGGACGTTGAGGTCCTTCGCGACCTCCGACAGGCCGGAGACCAGGCCGCCACCTCCCCTGCGCATGGACAGCGAGCCGTCCTCGGAGAGGGTGAAGGAGACGGGGCCGCGGTTGGAGGCCACCAGGATCGCGCTCATGAGATCCCTTCACTGGCTAGGGACACGCCTGTCCTGAAGGTTAACCGGCACCTCACCGGGCTGTCCTCGCTCTTCAGGTCAACGAAAGAATGGCGTTCATCGAATTGTGTCAGCTCTTGTCAGCAGGTGAAGTGATGAGCCCCGCTGTATCCCTCTTTTTGTGGCGGGGAGGGAGGGACACCGTCCGAGGTCCCGACCATAGGATGTCCAACGACCGTGACCGCTGATGGGGGCCTGTGATGGCGCTGGACGAGACGACCGAGGACCTGGCCCGATCGGCCGCCCAGGGAGACCACCGCGCGCTCGGTGAGCTGCTGAAGCGGATCGAGCCCGCCGTGCTCAGGCACTGCGGCCGGATCCTCCCCTTCCGGCAGGACGCCGAGGAGGCATGCCAGGACACCCTGCTCGCGGTGGCGCGCAACATCGGCCGCTTCGAGGGGCGTGCCCGGTTCAGCACCTGGCTGCACATCGTGACCGCCAACTGCGCCAGGACCACCTACCGCTCGCTGAAGCGCCGCGCCGCCGAGCAGAGCTCGGACGAGCTGCCGCTGCAGAAGCCGGACGTCGCCCGGGTGAGCGTGATCGCCGGGTCCCGGCTCGACCTGCTCGACGCGATGGAGGCGCTGGAGGCCGAGAAGCCCGAGCTGGCCCAGGCGCTGGTGCTGCGCGACATCTGCCAGCTCGACTACAACGAGGTGGCCGAGCAGCTCAAGATCCCGCTGGGCACCGCCAAGTCACGCATCCACCAGGCGCGCAAGTACGTCCAGGGAGCCCTGGGCGACGCCTACGGCTTCTGATCCTTTCCGAGGATCCTTTCCGAGACGGGACCCGTGCGCGGCCCGGGAAAGCGGGGCCGATCGGCCGGTGGGCACCCTCCGCGTGGCGTACGGTCCCGGTGGCCTCACCTGATTTAAGGTGGCGTTGCCCGCATCGCGTGACCAAGCGATGACATGTGGTGATCCCCCTCGCGCTTCGCAGGCAGAGGTCGAGGAGAGCCCGCATGTTCCGCAGACACGTCGTCGTCACGGGATGCGCCCTGATCTTCACCGCACTCGCCCTGGCCGCCGTACCGGCGGGTGCCGGACGCGAGGTGGACGCACAAGCCCCGCCCGCCGTCGCGGGCGCGTCGGTGGCGCGGCAGCCGCCGCCCGGCATGTTGGAGGCGATCGAGCGGGGCCTGGGGCTGACCCCTGTCCAGGCCCAGGCGCGGCTGCTCAACGAGATCCGCCTGAGCCCGATCGCGGCACGGCTGGGCAGGAGGCTCGGCCATCGTTTTGGCGGAGCCTGGCTCCGGGGAAACAGCGCGCACACCCTGGTGGTGGCCACCACCGCTCCCGCCGACATCCCCGCGATCCTCGAAGCGGGAGCCCTGGCCGAGGTCGTCCCCAGGTCGCTGGAGCGGCTCGCCGCGATCAAACAGAAGATCGACGACGCCCTGCCCCCGAAGCCGCTCGTGTCGAGCGCGCGCTTCGTCGACGTGAAGAGCAACAAGGTGGTCGTCCTCTCCCCGAAACCCGAGAACGCCCAGAACTTCGTCGAGAGCGCGGGCGTGGACACGGGCGCGGTGGTCGTGCTGCCCTCCACCGAGGTTCCGCTGCCCCTGCACGACCTGGTGGGCGGCAACGCCTACTACATCGGCGTCGTCAGCCGCTGCTCGATCGGTTTCCCCGTGATCAGGGGCACTCACAACGGCTTCGTCAGCGCCGGGCACTGCGGCAGGCCGGGCGACGCCACGACCGGCTACAACCGGGTCGTCCAGGGTGTCTTCCAGGGCTCCTCCTTCCCGGGCGACGACTACTCCTGGATCGAGACCAACGCCCACTGGGCGGCGACCCCGGCGGTGGACAACGGCGCGGGCGGCACCGTTCCCGTCGCGGGCGCCCGCATCGCCATCGAGGGGGCCTCGATCTGCCGGTCCGGATCCACCACCGACTGGCACTGCGGCCTCGTCCAGCAGCGCGACGCCAGCGTCACCTATCCCCAGGGCACCGTCTTCGGCCTGACCCGGACCAACGTCTGCGCCGAACCCGGCGACTCCGGCGGCGCCTTCATCTCCGTCGACCAGGCCCAGGGGGTCACCTCCGGCGGCTCGGGCAACTGCGGCCAGGGCGGCACCACCTACTTCCAGCCGGTCGGCGAGATCCTCACCGCCTACGGCCTGGACCTGAGGACCACCGCGGGCAACCCGCCGCCACCGGTCACGGGCACCTGCACCGGCTTCCCGTACACCCGGAGCGGCACCCTGGCCACCGGCCGGTCCGTCTACCGGCCGGGCGGCCGGTACTACGCGTCGACCGTCACGGGTCTTCACACCGCCTGCCTGGACGCCGGTGACGGCACCGACTTCGACCTGTACCTGCAGAAGTGGAGCGGCGGGAGCTGGCTGATCGTCGCCACCTCCGACGGCGCGGGTCCCGACGAGAGGATCTCCTACACCGGTACGGCCGGTTACTACCGCTACCGGGTGCTCGCAGCGACCGGTTCCGGCCCCTACACCCTGGGGTACAGGACACCGTGACCCGTCCTCGCGACCTGGGCCCCGAACCCGCCGGTTCCGCTGGATAACACGTCAAGTCTCGCCCAGTGAGACAAGAGGTCAGGAGGACGGCGGGGCGAGGTAGAGTGCTTAGGACCTGCGCGTCAGGTTTCCAACTGAATATTTGCTCATCCAGAGGGGTGGAGGGACCGGCCCTGCGAAGCCCCGGCAACCATCCCGGTTCAAGACTCGTGATCTGAACGAGGTCGGCCGGGACAGGTGCCAATTCCGGTCTGTGACCAGGGTGGTCCGCAGACGAAGATGAGGGAAAGGCCTCGCTTCATGGCGCTCGCAACCACTGAGAACACCTCCTCCTCCGCTCGTGCCGACGACCGGCGCTTCGGCCCCGCCGTGGCCCTGTCCTGCCGGGAGTGCGGTGCCCGCTACGACCTCGGTCCCGACTTCGCCTGTACGGAGTGTTTCGGGCCCCTTGAGATCGCGTACGACTTCGGGCGTGTGACCCGGGAGCGGATCGCCGAGGGGCCGACCAACATCTGGCGCTACCGCTCGCTGCTGCCCGTCCCCGCGGACGTGGCCTCCAAGCCCAACATGGCGCCCGGCTGGACCAAGCTCGTCAACGCCGGAAACCTCGCCCGCGAGCTGGGCATCCGCTCCCTGCACGTGAAGGACGACTCCGGCAACCCCACGCACTCCTTCAAGGACCGCGTGGTGGCTATCGCCGTCGAGGCGGCCAGAAACTTCGGTTTCCACACCCTCTCCTGCTCCTCCACCGGCAACCTGGCCGGTGCCGTGACCGCCGCCGCCGCGCGGGCCGGGCTGGACGCCTGCGTCTTCATCCCCTCCGACCTCGAACAGGCAAAGATCGTCATGGCCTCCGTGTACGGCGGCAGGCTCATCGGCATCGAGGGCACGTACGACGACGTGAACCGCTTCTGCTCCGAGCTCATCGGCGACGAGCTGGGCGACCAGTGGGGCTTCGTCAACGTCAACCTCCGGCCCTACTACGCGGAGGGGTCCAAGACGCTGGCCTACGAGATCGCCGAGCAGCTCGGCTGGCGCGTCCCCGACCAGATCGTCATCCCGGTCGCGTCGGGCTCGCAGCTCACGAAGGTCGACAAGGGCTTCAAGGAGCTGATCGCGCTCGGCCTCGTCGAGGACAAGCCCTACAAGATCTTCGCGGCCCAGGCCGAGGGGTGCTCCCCGGTCTCCGCCGCCTACAAGGCGGGCCACGACGTGATCCGCCCGGTCAAGCCGGACACGATCGCCAAGTCGCTGGCGATCGGCAACCCGGCCGACGGCCCGTACGTCCTGGACATCGCCCGCCGCACCGGCGGCGCGGTCGAGGACGTCACCGACGCCGAGATCGTCGACGCGATCCGGCTGCTGGCCAGGACCGAGGGCATCTTCGCCGAGACCGCGGGAGGCGTCGTCGTCGGGGTGCTGCGCAAGCTGGTCGCCTCGGGCACGCTCGACCCCGACGCCGAGACCGTGGTCCTCAACACCGGCGACGGTCTCAAGACCCTCGACGCGGTAGCCGCGGAGGCACGCCCGACCGCGGTGATTCGGCCTTCTCTTGACGCATTCCGTGCGGCTATCGCCTAGAAATCGTGAAAGGTACTGAATTATGAGCGTTTCTGTGCGGATTCCGACGATTCTCCGGACTTACACCGATGGTGCCGCCGAGGTGAACGGAGAGGGGGAGACCCTGCGCGATGTTCTTCAGAAGCTCGACGCGGACTTCCCGGGGATCGGTGCCCGGATTCTTGATGAAGCGGGAAAGATCCGACGTTTTGTCAACGTCTATGTGGGGGATGAGGACGTCCGTTTTGTTGACAACCTCGACACGGCCACGCCCCCCGGCGTTCAGGTCTCCATCATCCCGGCGGTGGCCGGAGGCTGATTCTCCCGCCCTCGCGCGGCCCTGACCGCGCCGCCCCGCCCCCTGTGGGCTCGCGACTTCACGGCACCCACCCGGCTCCGGCCGGGTGGGTGCCGTGTTTTATGACACAAGCTCATATTTGTGGCGCGGATGAATAACGTGACCCTTAACTAACTAATAGTGATGGTGAAACTCTGCTCTCGTACAGAAAGCTCTAGTAAAGAGGTAGTTTGGTGCTTGACTCTGTTGCCCTACCGCTTCCCACAGGTATGGTCGGAACGATCGACGGAGCGAAGTCCGCCCCGGAGATTGAGGACTTCGCGAGAGGAATGGGCGTCGTCCTATAAGACCAGTAAGAGGAGTCGCAAGTGGCGCAGGGCACCGTCAAATGGTTCAACGCGGACAAGGGCTACGGCTTCATCGCGGTAGACGGTGGTAAGGATGTGTTCGTCCATTACTCCGCGATCATGATGGATGGCTACCGTGCCCTCGAGCAGGGCCAGCGGGTCGAGTTCGAGATCACCCAGGGTCAGAAGGGCCCCCAGGCGGAGTCCGTCCGGGCGGTCTGACGTAGCCGTTACGTGAATTCGCAGGGAAGAGCCGGTGGATCCCGAGGTATCGCAGTCCGCTGGATCCTGACCGCCTAGGCCCGGCTCGCCCCCCAACCGGCGAGCCGGGCCTTCGCGTTGCACGGGGCGCGCCGAGGTCGCCCAGGGCGTACGGGCGCGCGGGGGAAGAGAGTGCCGGGCGCGGCACGGGACCCGTCGTGACGACACGAACCCCCGAGGTGGCGCGGGCCGCGCGCCGACGATGACATGCCGCGTACGCCGACGTGACGCGGGATCTACGGTGGCATGACGCGGAGCTGAAGCCCCCTCCGCCCGCGGCCCAGGTCAACGGATCGTGGCTTGCACTCGTTGGGGTAGAGTGCTAAACAGATTGTTGGCACTCGCGCATAGAGAGTGCCAATCCTGGATCGAGGCGATGGGGCCCGCCGAACGGAGTCGTGGGCCCACATGCCGTCGCGGGCGTCGGCTCGGTCCGGTGTAAGCCACCCTGTCTCTGGGAGGTCTAGCCGTATGGCAGCCAAGATGATCGCGTTTAACGAGGACGCCAGGCGCGGTCTCGAGCGTGGCATGAACCAGCTCGCGGACGCCGTCAAGGTGACCCTCGGCCCCAAGGGCCGCAACGTCGTTCTGGAGAAGAAGTGGGGCGCCCCCACCATCACCAACGACGGTGTCTCCATCGCCAAGGAGATCGAGCTCGAAGACCCGTGGGAGAAGATCGGGGCCGAGCTCGTCAAGGAAGTCGCCAAGAAGACCGACGACGTCGCTGGTGACGGCACCACCACCGCCACCGTGCTCGCTCAGGCTCTCGTACGCGAGGGTCTCCGCAACGTCGCCGCCGGCGCCAACCCGATGTCCCTGAAGAAGGGCATCGAGGCCGCCGTCGAGCGCGTGTCGGAGGAGCTGTCCAAGCTCGCCAAGGACGTGGAGACGAAGGCGCAGATCGCCTCCACGGCGTCCATCTCCGCGGGTGACCCGCAGATCGGCGAGATGATCGCCGAGGCGATGGACAAGGTCGGCAAGGAAGGCGTCATCACCGTCGAGGAGAGCAACACCTTCGGTCTTGAGCTTGAGCTCACCGAGGGCATGCGCTTCGACAAGGGCCTCATCTCGATGTACTTCGTCACCGACCCGGAGCGTATGGAGGCCGTCCTCGACGACCCGTACATCCTGGTCGTCAACTCCAAGGTGTCCGCCAACAAGGACCTGCTCCCGGTTCTCGACAAGGTCGTGCAGGCCGGCAAGCCGCTGCTGATCATCGCCGAGGACGTCGAGGGCGAGGCCCTGGCCACCCTGGTCGTCAACAAGATCCGTGGCCTGTTCCGGTCGGTCGCGGTGAAGGCGCCGGGCTTCGGTGACCGCCGCAAGGCCATGCTGGGTGACATCGGCATCCTGACCGGTGCCCAGGTCATCAGCGAGGACCTCGGCCTGAAGCTGGAGTCCACCACCCTGGACCAGCTCGGCCGGGCCCGCCAGGTCATCGTCACCAAGGACGAGACCACCATCGTCGACGGTGCCGGTGACGCCGACCAGATCGCCGGCCGGGTCAACCAGATCCGCGCCGAGATCGACAACACCGACTCCGACTACGACCGCGAGAAGCTCCAGGAGCGTCTGGCCAAGCTGGCCGGCGGCGTGGCCGTCATCAAGGCCGGCGCGGCGACCGAGGTCGAGCTCAAGGAGCGCAAGCACCGCATCGAGGACGCCGTTCGCAACGCGAAGGCGGCCGTCGAGGAGGGCATCGTCCCCGGCGGTGGCGTGGCGCTGCTGCAGGCCGGCGCCAAGGCGTTCGACAAGCTGGAGCTCTTCGGCGACGAGGCCACCGGTGCCGCGATCGTCCGCAAGGCTCTGGAGGAGCCGCTGAAGCAGATCGCCGTCAACGCCGGCCTTGAGGGCGGCGTCGTGGTGGAGAAGGTGCGCAACCTTCCCGCGGGCGAGGGCCTCAACGCGGCCACCGGCGAGTACGTCAACCTGTTCGAGACGGGCATCATCGACCCGGCCAAGGTGACGCGCTCGGCGCTGCAGAACGCCGCCTCCATCGCGGCGCTGTTCCTCACCACCGAGGCTGTCATCGCCGAGAAGCCCGAGAAGGCCGGAGCCGCCCCCGCCATGCCCGGCGGCGGCGACATGGACTTCTAAGTCCACGCGCTTTCGAAAAAGAGGCGACCCCGAAGTGCCGGGGCCGCCTCTTTTTGTGTCCTGGTCTCCGCGCGCCCGGCCGTACGCGGCCCCGAGGTCAGCCGAGCTGCGCGGGGAGCGGCCTGGAGTGCAGGACGGTGAGGGAGGTGACCGCGCGGGTCAGGACCACGTAGAGGCGGGCCAGGCCCCGGGGTTCCGCGTCGACGATGTCGGCGGGCTCGGAGACGATCACGTGGTCGTACTCCAGTCCCTTGGCCAGGGAGGCCGGGATGACCAGGAGGCGGTGGTCGTCGACCGTGTCGGGGCTCAGCACCCGGTGCTCCAGGTGGGCGAGGGCCTTGGACGCCGCGCTCACCGAGGCGTCGGGGACGATGACGCCGATCGACCCCTCGCGGGCGAGCGCCTCCTCGGCGGCGCGGGCCAGTGCCTCGGCCAGGTCGGGTGCCGGGCGCACCGACAGCGAGCCCGCGCCGGGTCGCAGCGACCGGGGGGCGGCCAGGTCCGGGGCGACGGAGGGCAGCAGCCTGGCCGCGTAGTCGAGGACCTCGCGGGGCACCCGGAATCCGAGGGTCAGCTCGGTGACCGCGCCGTCCTCGAAGCCGAGATGGGTCAGGACCTCCGTCCAGGAGCGGGCGGACCAGGGCGTGGTGCCCTGCGCGAGGTCGCCCAGCACGGTGGCCGAGCCGGTGCGGCAGCGCCGCCCCAGGGCCCGCAGCTGCATGGCCGACAGGTCCTGGGCCTCGTCCACGACCAGGTGGCCCAGCGGGACGGTCCGTTCGATCATGTCGGCCAGCTCGTCCATCAGCGCGCCGTCGGCCGCCGACCACCTGGCCGAGCGGAAGGACTTGGCGGGCTTCGCCCACAGCAGCAGCGACTGCTCCTCGGCCGTGAGGTCGTCCTTGGCGGCGGCGGCGAGGAAGGCGGGGTCGCTGAACAGCCGGTGGAGCACCTGCTGCGGGGTCAGCTTGGGCCAGACCGCGTCCACGAGCTGCTTGACCGGTTTGGACCTGGCCACCGCGTCCTGCACCCGGTCGTCGGGTGACTCGCCGCGCTGTTCCATCCGGACGAGCACCAGGTGGGCGAGGCGCTGGGCGAGCGTGGCGCGCCCCGGGCCGTAGCGGGTGGTGCCGCGCAGCGCGGCGACGATCTCGCGGACCTCGTGGTCGGCCACCCGGTAGCGGTTGATCCCCTTGGTGAACAGCACGCCCTCGGTGGGCTTGACGACGTGCATCCACAGGGCGCGCCCGAGCACGGGGACGATCCGCGCGTCGCCCTTGATCGTGCCGATGGCGGGATCCTCCGGGGCGGAGTGGTCGCCGAGGATCCCGGCGGCCGTGGTCTGGTCGACCTTGACCTCGCCCAGGGCGGGGAGCACGGAGGAGATGTAGGAGAGGAACGCCCGGTTCGGGCCGACGATCATCACGCCCGAGCGGGCGAGCCGCTCGCGGTGGGTGAAGAGCAGGTACGCCGCCCGGTGCAGGCCGACGGCGGTCTTCCCGGTGCCGGGGGCGCCCTGGACGCACACCGTCTGTCCCAGGTCCGAGCGGACGATCTCGTCCTGGTCGGGCTGGATCGTCGCGACGATGTCGCGCATCGGCCCCGAGCGCGGGCGCTCGATCTCCTCGGTGAGGATCCTGCTCTGGGCGAGGGCGGCACCGCCCTGGTCGAGGCGCTCGTCCTCGTAGGCGGTCAGGTCGCCGCCCCGGTAGCCGAACCTGCGGCGCAGGGCGACGCGCATCGGGTCGGACGGGCTGGCCTGGTAGAAGGCCCGCGAGACCGGGGCCCGCCAGTCGATGACCAGGGGGCGGCTGCTGTCGTCGTGGACGTGCCTGCGCCCGACGTAGACCGTACCGGGAAGGTCGTCTCCCGCCTGGCGGTCGAGGCGGCCGAAGAACAGGGGGGTGCCGGAGTGGTCGGCGAGCGCCTCGACGCGCTGGTCCAGCAGCGCCTGGAGGATCTGCTGGGAGACCCAGTCTCCGGCGGCGTCGGAGGAGAGGGAGCGGGCGTGTTCGCGCATCGCGCGCAGCGCCGCCCTGGAGACGGCCAGATGCTCGCGCTCGGCGGCGAGGATCCGGGCGGTGTCGTCGGTTATGTCGGGGGCCAATTGATGTGCGGGCACGCTGAAGCGCCTCCCATTCGATAAACGGAGGTGGTGGTCATCGGGCAGCGAATCGACCAGCTTAGCGGTGGTCCTCCCGCGTCTCAAAAGGATTAACGGCGGACTGGGACGCGGCGGTCGCGGGTATCCCAATGATCGTGCGGATCTCTCCTGTCATACCGGCCGTCGCGAATCTTCTCCTGGCCGCGCTCTGGGGGCTTTCCGTGTTCGCGGGCTGGGGGTTCGAGGCCTTCTGCTCCGATCCCGGCTGCGCGGACAGGCTGGACGGGGTGGTCGGAGTGTCGTCCCTGTTCGCGGCCGTCGCGGCCTGCTGCACGGCGGGCGCTCTGCTGGCGCCGGTGACGCGCGGCGACAAAAATCGTTTTACCGTTCTGATGACCGCCGCGGTGGTCGCCTGGGTGATCGCGGAGGGCATTCTCTTCGCCGGAGGCCTGATCGTTCGGTAACCACGCTGACACCCTCTGTAATTCTCCATGGAAATGGCGAAAAAGCGTGGCGAACATGGTGACTCCCACAGATCATGGGGGTATGTCGCCAGTGGCCTCTAGGCCTAGCGAGGGGGTGGTTTGTTTGTCGAAAGCCCGCGGGATTTCGTGGACCTGACACAAATTGACGACGTGTTCGCCATGTGGGGTCATTCTCCGGCGAGCACGTCGTCCGCGTCGATGATCTGATACGCGTACCCCTGCTCGGCCAGGAACCGCTGCCGGTGCGCCGCGAAATCCTGGTCCACGGTGTCACGGCTGACCACCGAGTAGAACCGTGCCCCGCCCCCGTCCGCCTTCGGCCGCAGCACCCGGCCCAGCCGCTGCGCCTCCTCCTGCCGGGACCCGAAGGTGCCCGACACCTGGATGGCCACCGCCGCCTCCGGCAGGTCGATGGAGAAGTTGGCGACCTTGGAAACGACCAGGACCTGGATCTCCTTGTCGCGGAACGCCTGGAAGAGCCGCTCCCGCTCCTTGATCTTCGTCTCTCCCTTGATCACCGGCGCGTTCAGGTGCTCGCCGAGCTCGTCGAGCTGGTCGATGTACTGCCCGATGACCAGCACCTGCTCGTCCAGGTGCCGCCTGACCAGCGCCTCGGTCACCCGCGTCTTGGACGGCGTGGTCGCGCAGAACCGGTAGCGCTCCTCGGACTCGGCCATCGCGTAGGCCAGCCGCTCCTCGTCGGTCAGCGTCACCCGCACCTCGACGCAGTCGGCCGGGGCGATCCAGCCCTGGTTCTCCATCTCCTTCCACGGCGCGTCGTACCGCTTGGGGCCGATCAGGGAGAACACGTCGCCCTCCCTGCCGTCCTCGCGCACGAGCGTCGCGGTCAGGCCCACCCGCCGCCTGGCCTGCAGGTCGGCGGTCATCCGGAAGATCGGCGCGGGCAGCAGGTGCACCTCGTCGTAGACGACCAGGCCCCAGTCGCGGGCGTCGAACAGCTCCAGGTGCCGGTAGACGCCCTGCCTGCGGGTCGTCATCACCTGGTACGTGGCGATGGTGACGGGCCGGATCTCCTTCTTCGTACCGGTGTACTCGCCGATCTCGTCCTCGGTCAGCGAGGTCCGCTTGAGCAGCTCCTGCTTCCACTGGTGCGCGGAGACCGTGTTGGTCACCAGGATCAGCGTCGTCGCCTTGGCCTGCGCCATCGCCGCCGCGCCCACGATCGTCTTGCCCGCCCCGCAGGGGAGCACGACCACGCCGGAGCCGCCGTGCCAGAACGCCTCGGCGGCCTCCCGCTGGTAGGCGCGCAGCTCCCAGCCGTCCTCGGTGAGCGCGATCGGGTGGTGCTCGCCGTCGACGTATCCGGCCAGGTCCTCGGCGGGCCAGCCCAGCTTGAGCAGGTGCTGCTTGATGTTGCCGCGCTCGCTCGGGTGCACCGCCACGCCGTCGTCGCCCAGGCGCTCGCCCAGCAGCGGCTGGATCTTCTTGGCGCGCAGGACCTCCTCCAGCACGGCCCTGTCGGTGCTGGTCAGGATGAGCCCGTGGACGGGGTTCTTCTCCAGGCGGAGCCTGCCGTAGCGCGACATCGTCTCGGCGACGTCGACCAGCAGCGCGTGCGGCACGGGATAGCGGCTGTGGGCGATCAGCGCGTCGATCACCTGCTCGGCGTCGTGCCCGGCGGCCCGCGCGTTCCACAGCGCCAGGGGGGTGATCCGGTAGGTGTGCACGTGCTCGGGGGCGCGTTCCAGCTCCGCGAACGGGGCGATCGCCTTGCGGCACTCCCCGGCCCGTTCGTGATCGACCTCAAGGAGCAGGGTTTTGTCCGATTGGACGATCAATGGTCCGTCAGTCACAGACTTCTCCCTTGGTTACCGCAGGTTACGGCGGATCAGCTCATGGTCGCACTCGCGGACGCCCGCCGGATCGTCCCGCGTCCCGCGCTCCCTGTATGCAACAGACGGAAGCGCCCCCGCAGTCCCGCCCGCCCCGCCCGATCCCGCGCGCCCGCCCGCCGGATGCCCGTCCGTCGCGCGTACGGCCCGGCAGGCGGTCTCCGGCACGGTCAGCTCGTGCCGAAGGCGCCGTTGATGCCGGCGACGATGAAGAAGGCCACGCCCAGGACGAGCAGCGCGATGTTGACGCCGACGCTGATCCAGGTCCACTTGAGCAGGTTTCTCGCGCCGCGCGGGTCGGTGTCGACCCTGCCCATCGCGAGGCCCGACAGGATGGTGCCGACCACGCCGCCGAGGCTCACGAAGCAGCTCAGCGCGAGCACGATGCTGACGACCAGGGCGATGATCGCGTGCGTCCTGACACCTTCGACGTTGTGAGACGGCGGGGCCCCGTAGCCATGCCCCTGCGCGTAGCCCTGCCCGTAGGGCTGCTCGCCGTATCCACGCGTGTAGCCCTGGTCGGTGTGGCCGGAGGTCTGGCCGTAGCCCGGGACCTGGCCGTAATCGGGCTGGCCGTAATCGGGGTGGACGTACTCGGGCTGGTGGCTCTGCTGGGTCTGCTCGTAGCCGTACGGTTGCCGGTCGTGACCCGGGGTCTGGCCCGGTCCCGTGGTGTAGGGGCTCTTCCAGTCGTCCGGATTGGTGCTGGGGCCTTCGGAGTGACCGCTGCTCACTGGGGATCTCTCGCTTCTGTGGAGCTTCTGTGGAGCTCAGAACGTCAACTGATATCACGATATGGGTCGTGAGCCGCGCGCCATAGGCGAATGGACTCGGTCGCATCCCGGCAGCTCTCGGTCACATCCCGGCGGCTGGAGCCCTGGGGAGGACCCTCGCGCCCCGGCGGGCGAGGCGGCGGACGACGCGCCGTCGCCGGACCCCGGACCGCCGGCCGGGCTCGCGGCGGGCCCGTCCCGCAACCGAGACTACCTCCTGCCCTCCCCCGGCACGCCGGGTCGTACGAGCCTTCCCGCCCCCCTGTGGGACCGTCAGGGGGCATCTCTGACGATGTCCGCTATGCCGGTGATGCGGTGCAGGGCGAAGCGGTGCACCGCCGCCCGCGTCTCGTCGTAGGCGGTGAGGTAACCGCCCTCCATCCGGGCGGGTTCGAGGATCCGGCTGGTGGCGTTGCCCTGGGAGTCGAGATAGCCGATCCAGACCTGCGACCCCTGCCGGATGGCCTCGCGCAGGGCGGTGATCGTGGCGGTGGCCGGGGAGCGCGGCACCTGGCCGCCGGGGGCGGGCACCGGGGCGCGGCGGGCCTGGTGCGCGGCGTCACCCGCGCGCACCGCGCGCACCGCGGCCGCGACCACGTCGGCCTCGTGGCCGACGAACGTGACCGGGGAACGACCCGCCGACGTGGCCTCGGTCCTGCGGACGTCGAGCTGGGTGATGATCACGTCACCGTCGAGCGACTCCGCCGCCGGTGCGTAGCCCATCGCGCGCAGCGAGTCGACCAGCGCGGGACGGGAGGACTTGGAGGCGATCACCGTGGGGGCGAGCCGCCGCAGCCGTAGCGGGATCGCCCGCTTGTCGGCCATCACCTCGTCGAGCAGTGAGGAGTCGTCGCACCGCACGTACGCGCTCGCCGTGCCGACGCGCATCCGGCCGTGGCGCCTGGCCACGTCGGTGACCAGGTAGCTGAGCGGCTGCGGCACGGGCGTGGTCGAGTGGCGCTCCAGCATGGCCAGCAGCTCGTCGGCGCCCTGCCCGGCGTCCAGGGCCCGCCGGATCGAGCGCTCGTCGAAGCGGTAGACCGTCGCGCCGCCGGTCGACTCCACCTCGGCCGCCACCGCCAGCCACCGCCTCAGGTCGCCGGTGAGCGGCCCGGGGGCGACCGCGGTCAGGTCGGCCTGGAGGAGCACGTGGTCGAGCGGCTCGGGCAGCAGCGGGAGCAGCAGGTGGGCGGCGGACGCCGCACGGCCGCCACCGGGACCGGCCGGGACGCCGGAGAGGTCGGGGAGCAGGGCGCGGCCGTGGCCCGCGAGCACCCCGAGCCCGGTGACGCCGATCTGCTCGGCCTCGCGCAACGTGAACTCCACCAGCTGGTCGCGGTGGCCCCCGCGACGGCGGGGCTGCTCCCAGGCCAGGCGCTCGCGTACCGCGTCGAGGGTGGGCGCCACCCCCGGCGTCGAGGCGAGCATGCCCAGGGTCGTGGCGCGGACCTCGGCGGCGGCCGGGCGGCGCAGGTCGGGGTGGAGGGCGTTGAGCAGCCGGTCGCGCTCGTCGCGCTCGCCGATGATCCCCGGCATCCGGTCCATGGTGAGCCAGGCCGTGGCCAGCATCACCCAGCGGTCCTCGGTGGCCTTCACCCGCCAGCCGTCGTAGACGGGGGTGGGCATCCAGTCGCCGTCGACCGTGCCGCTCGCCGCGACCAGCCCCGTCGCGTACGACACCTCGATGATCAGCCCCGCCACCCACTCGGGCAGGTCGAGCAGGCCCGCGGTCCGCTTGAGGTCGCGCACGGCCAGGCCGCCGCTGCGCAGCACGCCGGGCGGGTCGGCGCTCCAGCGCTCGCACAGCTCCTCCACCGCGCGGGTGAACGTGAACGCCTGCCCGGCCGCGGTGCGTTCGGCGAGCCCCCGGTCGCGCTCGGTGCCCTCGGTCGCGGGCGGGAGGGGGGACAGGTCCCGGTGCACGCGTCCGCCGCGCAGGAACAGGGCGACCTCGCGGGGCAGCACCACGGTCTCCTCGCCGGTGGCGGCGAGCAGGGCCCTGGACAGGAGCTGCTCGATCGGCGACTGGGCCGTGGCGGCCCGCACCTCGCGGCGGGCGTTGGGCACCCGGCCGCTGGCCGGGCCCCAGACCAGCTCGTTGAGCGCGGACCGCGCCTGCGGCGAGACCTCCCCGATCAGCCGTCCGACGATTTCCCCGTCGCCGAGCAGCGCGGCGAGCGTCTCCTTGGTGGCGCCCTCCGCCTCGCCGCCCTCGCCCGCGACGTCCTGGACCAGCTCGGCCAGCCGTTCGGCGGGGTGGTGCCTGAACGCCTCCACGGAGGGCGGGCCGAGCCCCGCGGGAGCGTCGAGCACCTCCCGCACGCCGGGCGCCGGAGCCAGGGCGCGGTCGGGCCCGTAGATCAGGGCCATGGTGCGCAGCCGCTCGACCGTCTCCTTGAGGGCGCCGGAGAACTCCGGATCGGCCGGTCCGGGAAGGGCTCGGGCCATCTGGGCACGCAGCGACCTGTAGGCGACCGGGCCGGGAAGCACGGCCAGCGTCTCCACGACCGCGAGCGTGAACCGGTCGAGCCGGTCGAGCGCCCTGCCCACCGCCGACGGGCTGCTCGCCCGCCCGGCGAGCCCCTCCAGGTGCGCGGGCACGGGGGTGATGAGCTCGGGTCGTACGGAGACGAGAGCCCGCAACCGGTCGTCGCTCCGGCCGCGCAGCCACTCGGTGAACTCCGTGCTCATTCCGCCAATGGTAGGAGGCTTGACCGACATCGCGCGGCCTGGGGGAATTCCGTGATCGTGCGAAGAGGTCTCGTCGATCATGTGAGGGGCGGTGAATGGGGGAAGAAGCTCACGAGCGAGGCGATGTCGAGAGAGGATGGCCAGTGTGATCGAGCGTGCGGACCAGCTCGTCCTGGAGTACGTCAGCAAGGCGGCCGACGCGGCCCACGGCGTGCTGCGGCCGAGGCAGCGGATCGACTTCGTGGCGGTGCTGCGCAGGCGGATCGACGCCGAGCGCGCGGGGACGGACGACCCGGCCGCCGTGGAGAGGGTCCTGGCCCGGTTTGGCGACCCCGCGGCGCTGGTCCATCGTGAGCTGCGCCGCCTGGGCAAGGAGGCGCCTTCTCCGTCCCCTTCGCCATCTCCCTCATCTCCGGGGCGCTCCGAGTCGCGGGCCTCCGAGGGGTTCTCCTCGGCGTTGCGAGGCCTGCGAGGCCTGCGAGGTCTGTGGGGCTCCCGGGGTGAGCGCTCCGGTACGGTCCCCAGGCCCCGGGGGGAGAGTCCCGTGGGGAATCCCGGTGGTGCGGGGAATTCCGGTGGTGCCGGGGATTTCGGGGGCGTCGGGAATCCCGGTGGTGCCGGGGATTTCGGGGGCGTCGGGAACTCCGGTGATGCCGGGAGTTCCGGTGGCGCCGACCGTCCGGCCCGCGCCACGGACGCCGCCTCTCCCGTGGCCGCGGTGCCTCTCGCCGCCCCCACGCCCGAGGGGCCCGTTCCCGAAGATCCCGCTCCCACCTCGGAGGGTGCCGTTCCCCGGGACTCCGCCCCCACCTCGAAGGAGCCCGTCCCCGGGGATCCCGCTCCTCCGCCCTCCCGTCGGCCCGTGCGGGGGCATCCGTACGCCTCGACGGGGGCTCACCCCGAGGCCGGTGAACCCCAGCCGGACCGCTCTGAGCCGGATCACCCTGAGCCGGAGCGTCCCGGACCTGACGTTTCCGAGCCTCCGGCCTCGCGCGGGTCCGGGTGGGCGGGGCGGGTGTTCCCGGCCCGCCCTCGGTCGTCGGCCGCGCCCGGAGAGGACGAGCCCGACGGTTCAACCGGTAGCCGTCCGGTGGGCGGGGAAGACGCCGCGGACGAGTGGGAGGACGCGGTGGAGAGCGACCCGCCGACCGAGGAGATCCCACCCGTGCAGGACCCTCCGCCGCCGGTGGCACAGCAGGAGTCGCAGGACAGGCCACAGAAACCGCGAGAACCACAGGAACCGCCGGAGTCGCGGGAGTCGCGGGAGTCGCGGGAGTCATGGGGGGAGCAGGAGGAGAGGCCGGAGGGCGATCGCCCGGAGGCGCCTCTTGGGAAGCCCGAGGACACGGGAGCCAAGGAAGACGCGGAGGACAAGGGAGACGCGGGGGGCCGTGCAGGGCTTCCGCCCGGGGTGGCCAGGGGCATGCGGGAGGCCGAGGAGCGGCTGGCCAGGAAGCGGGCGCGCAACCGGCCCGACTGGCTGCGCCGACGACGCCCGGCCCGGTCGAGGGAGGACGTCGTCCCCGGCACCCGTGACGCTCGGACGATCCTGCTGGGTCACCGGCGCGAGTCGGTCGGCATGGCCCTGCTTGCCCTCGCCGGTCTGCTGATCCCCTTCCCGCTCGCCCCGATCGCGATCTTCAGGATCCCGGTGCTGGTCTGGGCCGTCGCGGTGCTCGTCGTGATCGCCTGCGAGAACTGGCACACCTCGGACAAGGCGCTGGGGCTGGCCGCTCCGATCGTGAGCTACACCCTCGGCGGCGGCCTGGTCGCCCTCGTACGGGCCAGGAACGACCTCGGCTCGGTGGTGGACGAGTTCTTCACCATCAGCGGGCTCATGTTCCTGCTGGGTTCGGCGTGGGCCGTCTTCTGGCTGGCCTACCGCCTGCTCAATCCCCCGATCCCGGTCGGGAGGGGAGTCCGCCGCCCCGGGTGACGCCGTGGGGGCCTTCCGCTGGTTCGCCCGCCCCGGATGACGCCGGTGCCTGAAAGAGCGGGTCCTCGTCCCCCGGACGGGTGGCTCTCCGTGCGACCCCGGACGGTCGGCGCCGGAACGCCCCGGACGAGGGCCGGGTCGTACCGTCCGGCCCGGTCTCGCGCGGGTGCCTCCCAAGCGTTTCTCCAACGGTTCCCCGGCGGAGCCCCAACGGTTCCCCGGTGGCTCGTCGGCCGCCGGGGCGGCGCTCAGCCGATGGCCTGGACCGCAGGCCGGGGCAGCAGGCCGAGGGCGAGGCACACCCAGGAGGCCACGAAGCGGTCGCGCTCCACGCGGCCGGGGGGCTCGCCCACGGTCTCCTCGAACAACTGGTACTGGACCACCGCCCCGCCGAGCACCGCGCCGATGGCGGGCCAGTCGGCGGTGGCCCCGGCGTACTCGGGCTGGGCGCGGAACCACGTGGTGATCGCGTCGAACATGGGCTGCAGCAGACCTTCGCGTACGGTCGCGACAAGCTCGGGGAACTGGCTCAGGTCACGGAAGAAGACGCGGGTCAGCTCCCTCTCCTCGCGGACCTTGGCCAGCCCCGACCTGCACAGGTGGTCCAGCCGCTCCTCGACACCGGTCGAGGTGTCGACGGCGCCGAACTCGGTCAGGGTCTCGGCGATCTGCGCCCGCGTCCTGGTGGCGTGCTCGTTCATCGCCGCGGCCAGCACCTCGTACTTGGACTTGAAGTGCCGGTAGAGGCCACCGGCGCCCGGTGACAGCCCGGAGGCGGCCTCGATCTCGGCCACCGAGGTCGCCGCGTAGCCCCGTTCGGCGAACAGGCGCAGGGCCTCGTCGATGATCCGCTCGCGTGTCGATCTGGTCATTCTCTGCCGATACCTCCTCCGTGACCTTATCCAGTGCCATCCGGGCCGGATCGCACCGCATCGCACCCGCGCCCCTCCCCGGTCGGAGACAGGGCGGAGACAGGCCGGAGACCCACCGGGAGACCGACCGGAGACCCACCGGGGACCGGCCGTGTGGAGAGGCGGGGGACGTACCGGCCATCTTCCGGATAAGCAAATATTTTCGGGAAGGCTTCCACGGTGGGAGATCTCACGGACAATGCTGATGATTAGCCATGTTTAGGGGGATTTGGCATTCTTTGAGGGCTTCTCGGAGAATCCTCTTCGTGGAGCCGACAAGGAGCGGTGAGTGACCTGATGAACTCCGTGGGATTCGACCTCGATCTGACGCTCGCCGACACGCGCGCGGGCATCGCCGCCGTTTACGACGAGGTGGCGTCGCGTACCGGTGTCCCCATCGACACCGCCGCCGTGATGGCCAGGCTGGGGCCGCCGCTGGAGTGGGAACTGGCCAACTGGATGCCCGCCGAGGACGTCCCCGCGGCCGCCGACGTCTACCGGGAGCTGTACCCGTCGATCGCCATCCCGGTCACCACCCTCATGCCCGGCGCGCGCGAGGCCGTCGAGGCCGTACGGCGGGCGGGGGGCAGGGTCGTCGTGGTGACGGGGAAGAACGCCCGCGACGCGGCGAGCACGGTCGAGTTCCTCGGCCTGGAGGTGGACGAGGTCGCCGGGTCGGTTTTCGGGGCGGCCAAGGGCCCGGCCCTCGCGGCTTTCGGCGCCGCCGCCTATGTTGGAGATCATGTCGCGGACATCGACGCGGCGCGAGCGGGGGGAGTCGTCAGCGTGGCGGTGGCGACAGGTGTCTATCCGGCGGGAGAACTGCGTGATCACGGAGCCGATGTGATCCTGGGCGATCTGACCGAGTTCGTCGAATGGTTCGACGGCTGGCGAACCCCCGCCGCTCTCGTGTAATTCGGGCCTGAATACACGGTCGCTCTCAGCGCCCGCTGGGCATAACCTACATCCATTCCTTTTCACGACAGTCTGAACGAGGTCACCCCTGTGCCGAGTGGCAAGGTCAAGTGGTACGACGCCGACAAGGGATTCGGCTTCCTCACCCGCGACGACGGCGGTGAGGTCTTCGTGCATTCTTCCGCGCTACCCTCCGGCGTGGATTCCCTCAAGCCGGGCCAGAAGGTCGAATTCGGCGTGGCCGAGGGGCGCCGAGGCCAGCAGGCGCTCTCGGTCCGAGTGATCGACCAGCCCCCCACGCTCGCCAAGACCGCCAAGCCCAAGGGCAAGCGCAAGAAGCCCGACGAGATGGTCGTCATCGTGGAAGACCTGATCAAGCTCCTGGACACGGTCTCCACGTCGTACCAGAAGGGCAAGCAGCCCGAGGCCACGCACGCGAAGAAGATCGCCGCCGTGCTCCGGGCCGTCGCCGACGACCTGGACGACTGACCCCCGCCGACCGACCCGACCCTCCCGTGCCCGCTCCACGGTTCGGCCGCGGTCTCGAACGCGGCTCAGCCGTGCGGGTTGGTGAGCGGTCTGGTCCGCTTCTCCGTCGGGGGATCCCCGTGGTGCACGACCGCGGTGGTCGTCCCGGCGGGCCGCGGACCGACCCGCTCCTCCGGAGTCCCGTCCCGCGAGGGCCGCTCCCCGTTCGTCGCGGGGTGCGGCCCGGACGGGGAGGAGCGCGGGCCCCTGGCGGCCTCCACCCTGGCGTCCACCTCACGGACCCGCCCCCGGCGGCGTACGAGCAGCCAGCCGAGCGAGCCCGCCAGCACCACGGCCATCACGGCGAGCCCCGCCGCCCCGCCCGCGAACAGCGAGAGCCAGAGCCCGACCAGGCCGCCCAGCACCCAGGCGATCTGCAGGAAGGCCTCCACCACCCCGAACGTGGACGAGCGCACCTCCTCGCCGATCTCGCGCTGCACGATCGCGTCCAGCGCGAGCTTGCCCAGCCCCTGGGCGAACGCGGCCACCAGCGCGACCGCCACCGCGCTCCACAGCTGGAAGACGACGGCCGCCAGGATCGTGATCGCGGTCGTCAGGGCGAGCGTGCCCAGCACGATGACCTGCGGGGAGTGGTTGCGCACCCACGAGGCCACGGCCGTGCCCGCCAGCCCCCCGACCCCGGCGGCCACCGCCAGCACGCCGATCGCGACCAGCGGCGGCAGGCCGGGCAGGTTCTTGTCCTGGACGAGGAAGAGCAGATAGAAGAGCAGGAATCCGGAGTAGAGGCGGATGGCCACGTTGGCGTACATCGCCTCGGCCACCACCGGGCCCACGTTCAGCATCGTGCGCCAGCGGGGCGGACGCTCCTCGCCCTCGTCGTCCAGCTCCTCCAGGTCCGGGGAGTCGATGTGGCGCGGGAGCCGTACGGCCAGCACGCCCTGGAGCAGGAAGATCACCGTCGCCCCGCGCAGCACCCACTCGGCGCCCAGCCAGGCGCTGGCGCCCGCGCCGATCGGCACCGCGACGCCCGCCGCGACCAGCGCGAACAGGGCGACCCTGGCGTTGGCCGTGACCAGCGCGATGTCGGCGGGCAGCACGCTCGGCATGATCGCCGCGCGGGAGACGTTGTAGGCCTTCGACAGCACCAGCACGGCCAGCGCCGCCGGGAAGATCGTGAACACGTCGCCGGGGACGATCGCCGCCGCCATCGCGAAGCAGAGCAGTCCGCGGCCGAAGAGGGTCCCGGCCATCACGAAACGCCGCCCGGAGCGGAACCGGTCGAGGACCGGGCCGACGAACGGCGCGACCACCACGAACGGGATCATCGTGATCAGCAGGTAGAGCGCGACCTGGCCGCGCGCCTCGTTCACCGGGAGCTTGAAGAGCGTCCCGGCCAGGGACGCGGTGACCAGGGCGTCGCCCACGCTGTGCGCGGCGGTCAGCTCGATCAGCTGGCCCAGCCCGGTGCGGCCCGCGCCCTGCGCGTGGGTCAGCCGCCGCGCGGCCCTGCCCGCCCGCTGGGTGCCGCTGACCGCCCCCCGGCCCGCGCGCGCCGCCCCCTGTCCGGCCCGTTTCGTCGCCCGGCCCGTGCCACGGCCCGCGCGCCCGGCGGCTCGTCCCACGGCGGCGGCGGACCTGCCGACCCGCCGGGAGGCATCGCCCACCGTCTTTCGCGCCCGTTCCCACCCAGCTGCCACGTATCCAGTCATACCCGAAGGGCGGGTGAGTTGTCCGGTGCGCCAGGTCACTCCCCGGGCGATCGGATGTCCACGGTGATGTCCACGGTGCCGTTCGCTCCGGTCATGGGCGAGAATGAACTGTGAGCGCAGTGAGCGAGCGAGCCAGTAAGGACAGCAGCCGTCGTGCTGCGAGGCTGACGGGAGACGACTCGTGAGCCGGACTCGATCCCGTGCCGTGGTCCTTGACCAGGCGTGCGTCGCGGCCGTCGACCTGGCCAGGGCCGCGGTCGAGGAGAACGTCAAGCCGGGAGAGGTGGGCGAGCACCTCGGGGTCGAGGGCGAGGGCGACCGCGTCGTCACCCATTACTTCGCCTGTCTCGACCGCGCCTACCGGGGCTGGCGCTGGGCCGTCACGGTCGCCCGGGCCTCCAGGGCGCGCAACGTGACGGTCAGTGAGGTCGTGCTCCTGCCCGGCGCGGGGGCCCTGATGCCGCCGCAGTGGGTGCCGTGGAGCGAGCGGCTTCTCCCCGGCGACCTCGGCGTGGGCGACCTGCTGCCCACCTCCGACGACGACGACAGGCTCGCGCCCGGTTTCACCGAGACCGACGACGACTCCGACCATCAGATGATCTTCGAGTACGGCCTCGGCCGGGCCCGGGTGCTCTCCCCGATCGGCCGCGACCGCGCCGTGCGGCGCTGGCACTCCGGCGAGTCGGGGCCGCACACCCCGCTCGCGCACGCCGCGCCCGCCCAGTGCTCCACCTGCGGCTTCTACTGGCCGCTCGCGGGCGCGCTGCGCACCGGCTTCGGGGTCTGCGCGAACGAGTACGCCCCCGACGACGGGCGGGTCGTCGCCGCCGACCACGGCTGTGGCGCGCACTCCGAGGCCGCCGTGCTGCCGCACCAGGTCGAGCCGACCTCGCCGATCCTCGACGACCTCTCCTACGACACCGCCGAGAACGCCTCTGAACCGGACCTGGCCGGATCGGTGGACGACACCGCCTCCGAGCCGCTCGGTCACTCCTGACCCGGCGCCGCCGGGCCGCCACCGACCCGGGGCACCGGGTCCATCCCGCCCCGACACCGTCCCGGCGGCACACCCGGCCCACGCGGGCCGGGTGCCCTCGCCCTGGCGTCCCCGCCACGCGAGACGGCCCGCGGGGCCTCGACCTTGGGAAGCATCGCCTTGACTGACATCTTCGGCACCGAACGACTGCGCTCCGCCGTCCTGGCCGCCTGGACGGCCTCGCCCGCCCGTTTCCGCGAGGACGCCAACGCGGAGGAGGACTTCGCGCTCGGCGGCTACCGCGACCGGCTGATCGTCGAGCTCGCCCAGAACGCCGCCGACGCCGCGCTCCGCGCCGGGGTGCCCGGTCGGCTCCGCCTCTCGCTGCGCGAGGGCGTGCTGTCGGCCGCCAACACCGGTGCCCCGGTCGACAGGGCCGGGATCGAGGGGCTGTCCACGCTGCGTGTCTCCGCCAAGCGCGACGACGCCCACGCGGCCGGCCGGTTCGGCGTCGGGTTCGCGGCCGTGGTGTCGGTCTGCGACGAGCCGGTGATCGGCTCGCTCGGCTCCGGGGTCGTCCGCTGGTCCCGCGACCAGACCGCCGCCCTGGTAGCCGCCGAGCCCGAGCTGGCCAAGGAACTCGCCGAGCGCGGCGGGCACGTCCCGCTGCTGCGCCTGCCCTTCCCCGCGGGCCCGGTGGAGATCCCCGCCGGGTTCGACACGCTCGTACGGCTGCCGCTCCGTGACGCCATGGCCGAGGAGGCCGTACGGGCGATGCTGAGGGAGACCAGCCCCGCCCTGCTGCTCGGCCTGCCCGCCCTGGAGTCGATCGAGGTCGACGTGGACGGCGAGACGAGGACCGTCACCTCCGAGGGCTGGAAGGTCGTCTCGGACTCCGGGCGGTTCACTCCCGAGCAGGTGGCCGAGCTCTTCGCCGACCGCCCGACCGAGGAGCGCTCCCGGCCGCACTGGCTGGTCCGCTGGGCCGTACCGGTCACCGCTCCCGCGTCCGGTTCCGCTCCCGCGTCCGGCTCCGCTCCCGCGTCCGGCTCCGCTCTCGCGTCCGGCTCCGTGGGCGGTGCCTCGGGCGGTTCGCGGGAGGCGGCGCCGGTCGGGGAGCCCCGGCCGCTGCCCGCGCTGGTACCACCCGTGGTGCACGCGCCCACGCCGAGCGACGAGCCGCTGGACCTGCCCGCGCTGCTGATCGCCTCGTTCCCGATGGCCACCGACCGGCGGCACGTCGCGCCGGGCCCGCTGGCCGACTTCCTGGTCGAGCGTGCCGCCGACACCTATCTGGAGCTGCTCGCCGGGCTGCCCCGCACCCCCCGGCTCCTCGACCTCGTCCCCGGCATGATGGGCAAGGGCGAGCTGGACGCCCGCATCCGCCGGGCGATCCTGCGCAGGCTCCCCGACGCCCCGCTGCTCCCCGCGCTCTCCCCGCCCGCCGACCCGGCCTCGCCGGGCGGCTCCGGCACCTCGCTCCTGCTCCCCGACCCCGCGGAAACCGGGGCCGGAACCAGGGCCGGAGCGGCTCCCGCCGTGGCCGACGGCGAGGAGCTGGTCGTCTCCGGGCGGCAGGCCTCCGTGGTCGCGGCCCCGGCCGAGCTGCTGGAGCGGGTCGCCCCCATGATCCCCGGGCTGCTGCCCGCGGGGTGGCCGTCCCGGCACCCGGCGATCACCGCGCTCGGCGTGAGCCGGGTGCAGCTCTCCGACATCGTGGACATGCTCTCCGGCGACGCCGTCAAGGACAGGGACCCGGCCTGGTGGCGGTCCCTGTACGAGGTGCTGCCCGCCGACGACCCCGAGGCCCTCGGCGCGCTGCCGGTGCCGCTGGCCGACGGCCGCCTGGTCAGGGGACCGCGCGGCACGCTGCTGCTCACCGACGGCTCCGCGCTGGACCCGGCCGTCCTCGCCCCGCTCGGGCTGCGCGTGGTGCACCCGGACGCGGCCCACCCCCTCCTCCTCAGGCTCGGCGCGGGCGAGGCCACTCCCCGTACGGTCCTGGAGGACCCGCTGACCCGTTCCGCCGTCTCGGAGTCGCTGGACAGCCCCGACTCAGAACCGGTGGCCCAGGCGGTGCTCGCGCTGGTCGACGCCGCCGGGCTGACCGCGGGCGACGCCCCCTGGCTGTCCGAGCTGGCGCTGCGCGGCGCCGACGGCGAGCTGTACCCGGCGGGCGAGCTGCTCCTCGCCGACGGGTCGCTGGCCGGGCTGCTCGACAGCGAGACGCACTTCGGCACGGCCGCGCCCGAGCTGGTGGAGCGGTACGGCCCCCGGGTGCTCGCCGCGGCGGGCGTGCTCGACGGCTTCGCCGTGGTCAACGACTCCGACGTCATGATCGATCCGGACGAGTGCGACCACGACCTGGACCGCGAGGACGAGTGGCTGGAAACCGTCCTCGACCTGCTGCCCGAGGTGGGCGTACCACCGGTCGCCCGGGAGTTCTCCGCCGTACGCGACCTGGAGTACGTCGCCGACTGGCCCGCCGCGCTCGCCCTGCTGTCGCGCCCGCCGCTCCGCTCGGTCCTGCACCCGCTGCGGATCCTGGTGGCGGGGGAGGTCGTGGAGGTGCCGTCCTACACCGCCTGGTGGCTCTCCACGCACCCGGTGCTCGCCGGTCGGCGCCCCACGGAGCTGCGGCTCCCCGCGGGCGACCCGCTGCTGTTCGGCCTGTACGGCGACGCTCCGGCCGTCGTCGACGAGGCCGCGCTGGCGATGATCGGGGTCCGGAGCACGCTGGCCGACCTGCTCGCCACCCACGGCGGCCCCGACGAGCTGCTCGACCTGCTGGGCGACCCCTCCGTGGAGGTCGACCGCGCCCAGCTCCGCTCCCTGTGGGTGGCCCTCGCCGGTGTCGACCCCGCCCGTGTCGGGCCCCCGCGCGCCGTACGCGCCATCCTCGGTGACGCGATCGTCGCCGTCGACGCCGGGGACGGCCGTACGTTGTCCACCGGCGCCGATTCCGGGGACGAGGCTTTCGCGGGTGAGCCGGTCGTGGTCGAGGCGCCGGACCTGCTGCCGCTCGTCGCGGGCCGGCCGTTGATCCTGGCCCCGTTCGACCTGGCCGAGGCGCTGTCGGAGCTGCTCGACCTGCCGCTGGCCGGTGAGGAGGCCACGGGCGAGGTGACGTCCTCCGGCGAGACGCGCGACGTCCCGCCCGCCGTACGGTCGCTGCTGCCGACCGCGCCCCGGAGCTACGTGGAGCACGAGAGGCTGCTGGTGGACGGTGTCCCCGCCGCCTGGCGGTTCTTCGAGGGTACGGTGCACGCCTCGGGGGTGGAGGGGCTGGCGCGCGGGCTCGCCTGGGCGTCCGGCCAGTGGGGCGACCGGCTCGCGGTGGCGGCGTTGCTGCGCGACCCGGCCGCGGTGCCGCTGCTGCTCGCCGAGGCCGACCTGGACAGCTGGACCGCCTCGACCCAGCCATGACACCTGCCGGGCGATGACATTCGCCGGGTGACGGCTTAGCCGATGACGCCCGTTCAGTGATGGCCTGGAAGATCGCCCGGCGTGCGTTCCCCCGCGCGCCGGGTGAGACGTCGATGGGGCCGCGTCCGCGTCCCACCCCGCCGGTCTCCGCCGGATCTCGTTCGTCCCGGTTCCGGACGCGCCGCTGGAACCGTTGACGAGCATGCTCAGTGAGGATCGGCCGGGCGGGGGAAGTTACAGGATCGCGGTGGTCGGCTCGACCGGCTCCCCGGACGGGGGCGGCGGGCGGCGGTTGCGGCGGCGTACGTACCAGAGGCCGAAAAGGCCACCGCAGATGCCCGACACGCAGGTCCAGATCCACCAGCGGTAGTCGGGATCCGGCCGCGCGACCAGGAGGACGACCAGGGCGATGGCCCACAGACCCGTACCCACAAGGATCGTGAGCGTGTCGTTGGTCTTCAACGGCTGCAGATCCGGACGTCGTGGCTGGTTCACGCGCTCCAGACTAGGCGACGGCATCTCACTGTTCGCAAAACGGATTACGTGAAAGCGCGAATCCGTCTCGAAAGCATCACCATCGGCAGCCGGGCCTTCCGGGGAGGAGGGCTCGCTGTCACTCTGCGTGAGTGAACGATGTTAAAACTCCCAAAATAAGCGGAATTGACCGTTTCTTCTTCATCTCCGACCGGGGCTCGTCCGTGGGCCGGGAGGTGCGCGGCGGGTTCGCCACGTTCTTCACGATGGCCTACATCGTCGTGCTCAACCCCTTGATCATCGCCACCGTCAAGGACGCCGAGGGCCAGTTCATCGGCGACGGGAGCACGCCCAACATCCCGCTCGTCGCGGCCGGAACCGCCCTCGTGGCCGGGCTGCTCAGCATCCTGATGGGGGTCATCGGCAAGGTCCCCTTCGCGATGGCCGCGGGCCTCGGCCTGAACGCCTTCGTCACCTACGGCATCGCCTCGCAGATGTCCTGGGAGTCGGCGATGGGCCTGGTGTTCCTGGAGGGTGTGATCATCGCGCTCCTGGTGCTGACCGGGTTCCGTACCGCGGTGTTCAACGCCATCCCACCCCAGCTGAAGACGGCGATCAGTGTCGGCATCGGCCTGTTCATCGCCCTGATCGGCTTCGTGGACGCCGGATTCGTCCGCCGGGTGGCGGCCGGGCCGCCGCTGGAACTCGGCATCGCGGGCTCGCTGACCAGCTGGCCGATCCTCGTCTTCGTGGTCGGCCTGCTGCTGATCGTGCTGCTGGTGGCGCGCCAGACCAAGGGCGCCATCCTGATCGGCATCATCGCCACCACCGTCCTCGCGATCATCGTCGAGGCCGTCGCGAAGGTCGGGGCCTCGGTGACGCCGGGCCAGCCGCCGAACCCCGCGGGCTGGCAGCTCGTCGTTCCCCAGCTGCCCGAGCAGATCTTCGGCTTCAACAACCCGCTGGTGCTGTTCAGGGAGTTCGACCCGCTCGGCGCCTTCGGCTCCGTCTCGGTCATCCTGGCCCTGCTGCTCATCTTCACCCTGCTGATCACCGACTTCTTCGACACCATGGGCACGATCGTGGGCGTCGGCGGGCAGGCCGGGCTGATCAGGGAGGACGGCACCCTGCCCAAGACCCGCGAGATCCTCCTCGTCGACTCGATCGGCGCGGCGGCCGGAGGCGCGGCCTCCGTCTCCTCCAACACGACCTACATCGAGTCGGCCGCGGGTGTCGGCGAGGGCGCCCGCACCGGCCTCGCCAGCGTCGTCACCGGCGTGCTGTTCCTGCTGGCCATCTTCGTCTCGCCACTCGTCGCCGTCGTCCCCTACGAGGCCGCGGCTCCCGCCCTGGTCGTGGTCGGCTTCCTGATGATGACCGCCATCCGCGAGATCGACTTCACCGACTACGAGATCTCCATCCCGGCGTTCCTCACGATCGTCCTGATGCCGTTCACGTACTCAATAGCTACCGGAATAGGTAGTGGGTTCGTGACGTTCGTGCTGATCAAGCTGGTGAAGGGCAAGGCTCGTGAGGTCCACCCGCTGATGTGGACGGTCGCGGGGCTGTTCGTGATCTACTTCGCCCTAGGGCCGATCAAGGCCCTGCTCGGCCTCTGAGCAACGAGCCCGAGGCCGTCATGGTGATGGTGGAACCGATCGCCATGACGGCCTCTGACGGGTGGATCTGGATCGCGTCCACAAAGTCATGCGCTTACCGGTGACCTCAGTTCGTGCAGGTTGGATCGGTGATGCGGGAAAGATCCACGATCGTGTATCGCCCGCCGCCACCCTTCCAGAACACGATCGGCCCATCCGCTACCAGCGCGCCCAAACTGATCTCGTTCCAACCCTCCGGGTCTTTGGTCCGATCGGGGAACCCAAGCAGCGCGGCACTCCGGCTGCACCGGTCGTACAGCTGGGCCGAGGTCCCGAGATGGCTGCCTCCCCATACGTCGTTGCCGGGGGCGGTGGGGGGCCGAAGGAGAACGAACCTGTCTCGAATCGGAGGCACGAGGGGCAGGGAATCTCCGGGGACGATCGTGCGTCCGGAGCCGTCCACCCGCTGGATGGCGACCTTTTCCACCTCATGGGGTCGGGGCGTGACCTGTCCCACGCACCACACGGGCCCGCAGTCCAGAAACTCGACGTCGTCTCCGGGCTGCACTTTCTTCTCCTGGCGAGTGACCAGATTGACGACGGTCCGTTGTCGTCTGTCATAGGCCCATGGCCAGGAAGTGACGTTGAGATCCCGATCGGGAAAGATCTGCCCGACTTCATCTCCGGTGAGGGAAGTGCTCCAGATGCCTTCGGGGTCCCGCCAGATCACGAGATCGTCGGTGATCTCGAAGTCGCTGACAAGACCCCGTCCGGTGGACGGCAGCCGGATCATCATTTTCATCGGACCGCCTGATCGAGGAATGGTCCAAAGTTCCTCGCGGGGTTTTTCCTGGTACTGCGAGTCCGGTTTGTGGCGGTTGATCAGCAAGGTTATGTGCGTGGCGTTGATGGTCATGGACGAGAGGTGGATGTCGAAACACCCGTCGCAGGACGCCCACTTTGGTGTCGTGGCCAGGACGCGCTGGCGTCCCGTGCGGATGTCGAGGCTCAGGAACGCCGTACGAGACTCCCCGGCCATCACAAGGATCTCATCGGTGCTCAACATCGCGACAGGCCGTACGGTGCGGCCGTCCTTGAGCTTGTGGGGCAGTGTGAGGAGCGCTTCCGGCCACACATCGCTGATGGGGGCGAGCGCCGACACCGTAGGAAGCGGTTCGGGCGGTTGGTGTGACGTGCAGGCGGTTCCCGCACCGACAAGCAGTGTCAGCGCGAGGATGAACCGTCTCATGCCACGCTGAGGCTTCACCTGATGTCAGACGGATCAAGGTCAATGATGGTTCCGAGCTTGCCGTCGGACACGTCGATAGCCACCGGTATCGGTGCGGGGTTCGTGACGTATGTGTTGATCAACGCGGTCAAGGGCTCGGTCGAGTAGTCGAGGTGGCCCGAACTCGTCAACATCTCAAGAGGGCGGGTCACGCGGGCGAGGTGGGGTGTCGGAACGTGTACTCGTGCCGGTCGAAGTCGAGGGTCCAGGTGTATTTTTCGAGGAAGGAGTGGGACAGCAGGCCGTCGACGCGTACGCCGCCGAATGATGCCCAGGGCACGCGCCGGGTCGGGGTCGTGGCCACGAACTGGTCGTCCTGACGAAGCGGTCCCAGGTGGATCGGTTCGTCGACGGGGAAGTGCGGGCGGGCCGCGCGAGCCCGGCTCACGCCCCAGGAGCGGTATCGCCGCGCGGTCGTGTATAGGCATGCCTGGCGGGGCGGTGAGCCGTCCTCCTGGATGACATAGACCAGCCCGGAGTCGATGAAGAAATTGAGGTCCTGCCGGGTGCCGAAGCCGCCGCGGGCGAACATGTAGTGGTCCGCCCACAGGTAGAAGGGGATCCGGGCGAGCTCCGGGCGGTCGTCGAGAAGCGCGAGATGGTCGGCCGCCTGCCGTGGGTCTCGGCGTCGCGACAGGAGCAGTCGCCCGCGGGGATGGTCGATGGTGGCGAGAAACCGCTGCAGCACGTTGGTGCCGATGATGACGAGGTCCTGGTCGCCGCGCAGCGTCGGCATGGCCTCCACCGGCACATTGGTCAGTACGGCGTCGCCGAGCGTCAGCTCCCTGGCCGTCCCGGTGTAGAGGTCGGTCCGGGTCGTACCGTGGTGATTCTTTCCGCCGGGGGTCAGCCGGATGCCCAGCGCGTCGGCGCGCCGGGTTCCCATGACGAGGAACGTGCCGCCGGTGTCGATGTGGGCGCGTACGGGGTGGCCGTCGAGCGTGGCGTCCACGGCGGGCAGGTAGGGCGCCAGCGCGTGATCGGCGAAGGGAAGGACGGTCACGTGGTCGAGCTCGACGCTCAGCGGGTGATCCATCCGCGCCACGAGGTCGGGAGGCATCGGTCGTTTCCCCCCGCGCCGCTGTACGTGCGCGTGGGCCTCGGCCGGCCGGTCCAGATGCAGCAGGGCGTACGCGGCGGGTTCGTCCAGTTCCGTGCAGGCCGGACACAGGTGGCGAACGGCCTCGTAGTGGGTCAGCGCCTGCTCGTAGTCTCCGCGCACGTAGCTGGTCAGGAACCGGAGGTGCGCGTGCTGTCGTTCGTCGGCGTGCGCGGCCAGACGTTCGGCCTCGTCGATGTCCCCGCGCTCCCAGGCCCGCCACGCGGCGCGGTCGGACGCTCCTCGTGCGTGCCACCGGCGGGGGATCCAGCTCATTCCCCGGCCTCCCCGGTCGCTTGATCGCCTCTGGCGCCGAGGTCCAGGGCGGCCGCGATGATGGTGAGCAGCGGGACCAGCGCGTGGGCGGCGAGCTCGTACTCCCCTCGCCGGGGCTGGATGAGCAGGCCGGCCGCCTGTAACCCGCGTAGGTGGTGGTAGAGATGCCCGGTGGAGGTCGTCTCGCCGAGGACCTCCTGGAGCTGTGCGCGGGTGCGCGTCGTGCCGAGCACCGCGGTGAGCAGCGCGAGGCGCGCCGGGCTTCCAAGGCACTCCAGCACGGCGGCGGTACCCGATCGCTCCGCGCTGACGAGATCGCGAACGGGGTGCTGTTTGGCCCACAGGTACTCGCGGCCATCGCGGCCGACGGCTCCCGCGTACGCGATCGCGCCGGTCGCCTCCAGCGGTCCGGGAGCCTGTTCGCCGGCGCCGCCGATGTGCTCGCGTAGCCGGTCGAGCAATCGCAGGGGCGCGTCGCCGGTCGATCTTCCGGCCGCCCGCTCCTTCCGCTGGGCGACCGGCGCCGCCTCCAGCCGTTCCACCCGCCCCTCCAGAGCGGCGAGCCGCTGCTCCATCGTGTCCATTCGCACGCACCCTCAGGTTCTATCGAGAGATAATTCCGTAATTACGGAATAGCGTACATATGGTTTCTGTGGGGGGCAACGATCCGTACGCGCTCGACCGGTCATCCGATCTGGCGATCACCGCGTGCGGGGAAGGCCCTTCGCGGAGGGGTTCTCGCGTCCTCCGGCCGGGTGGTCGCCGCGCCGGGGGCCTTTCTCCGGACCTTTCCCCGGCGGCGGGTGGTTCTCAGTGCCTCGTCCAGATCCAGGCCGTACCGTTCTCGTCGAACGCGGGTTCGCCGCCGACTCCGATCACCCGGTCGGTGCCCGGAACCAGCGCGAGGTCGAAGACGGAGGGGGCGTTCTGGGTGTCGGGCACCGTCTCGTACGTCCAGCTCCGGCCGTCGTAGTGAAGCAGGATCCGCTTGTCCGACTGATCCCCGTAGTCCGCGGCGACCCAGGCTCCGCCGTGCCCGTCGGAGGTCACCGCGGAGAAGTGGACGAATCTCGCCGGGCCGTCGATCACGTTCCATCGCCGTCCGTCCCAGCGGATCACGACCGCCGCCCTGCCGCCCCCCGCCGCCCCCACCGCCCACGCCTCACGCGCCGAGACCGCCGCGATGTCGTTCAGGCCGGTCTTTTCGCCCTGCGGGGACGGTGGCATCGGCACGGTTTTCCAGCGGTCACCGTCCCAGCGCATGATCACCTCGCTGTCGTCCGGTCCTCGTCCCAGCGCCCACACGTCGCGCGGTCCCACAGCGCCGAACGCGTGGATTCCGACACCGGACGGCAGGGGGAACTCCGACCAGCCGGTCCCCGACCACCGCCTGAGGAAGGGACGCCAGGACTCGGGGGTCGTGGAGCCGTCCTCGCCGGTCGTCCCGGCGATCCAGACGTCGCGGGGCCCGGCGACGACGGCCGCCTCCAGCCGATGCGGGCCGGGACCGCTCATCCCGCCCCGCTTCGACCACCCGCCACCGTTCCGGCGCCACGCGCCGGTGTCGCCGAAGACCCAGACGTCGTCTCCGGACGAGGCGGACACCGCCCTCGCGGGGTACAGCCCGTCGGGAGGGGTGACGGGGCGCCAGGCGCGGCCGTTCCAGTGCACGAGGTGCGTGATCAGGTCACCTTCGCCGACGTTGCCCACCGCCCAGGCGTCATCGGGTGAGATCGCGACCACGCTGTTCATCTCGGCGCCCAGTCCGGGCAGTGTGGTCTCCGTCCACGTGGCCATGGCCGGGGCGGGGGTCGGATCGTTCACCCCGGGCAGCCACGGTGACGGGCGCGTGCCGGAAGGTGTCGCCGCCGTGGCGGACGGGCGGGCGGACGTACCTGCCGGATCACACGCCGTCACGGAGAGCACCAGCAACACCGGCGCCAGCAATCGCCTCATGGCAAGAAGATCTCACGGCTGACGACCCTTCCCGGGCGGTCCGGCCGGTGGATCGCGGTCGCCGACGTGCGCGACCCGAGGTCCGTGATCTCCCGGTTCCAGATCACGTCGGCAGGACGGTGGGTTCCGTTCTTCCGAAGAGGGACGGCAGGTCCACGAGGAGAACGTCACCACGACGGCGTGCGATCGCCACGAGGTCGGGGTGGAAGCCCTCCAGGGAGAAGAGCGCCAGCCGGGTTGAGGTGACGTCGTGTCCCTGGGTGCGAAGGATCTCCTTCAGCCGGTCGAGCCGTTCCAGGTCGGCGGGGCCTCGCCGTACGAGAGTGGCCTTCGCCTCCCCGATGAGCCCCACCGTGGCGCGGCCGGACCTCCGGTCCAGGGCGATGACGTCGATCTCGTGTTTGGCCCGTCCCCCCTGGTCGTTGATCACTGTCGAGGCGATCGTGCTCGTTCCCGCGCGGAGGGAGGGGTCGGTGTGGCGGCGGAGCCAGTCGCGCGAGCACTCCTCGAAATGGGGACCCAGGATGCGGGAGACGAAGGTGGGCTGAGATTCGCGCCACGCCTGAGTGGAGCCACCCGTCTCGATCAGGTCCCGTTTCGGAACGGTGATCAGGTTGTGGAAGCGGATGATGGGATCCGCGACGGTGATCACCGGGCGGCGCTCCCAGAGGGGGTCGGCCGAGTGGTCGAGGTAGCCCGAACTCGTCAGCGTCTCAAGGGGACGGGTCAGGGATGTGCGATCGCGTTCGACCAGACCGCCGATCTTCGTCGGACTGGTGGCGCCGGTGGCGACCGCGTTGATGATCGCGTAATGGAGCGAACTTCCGGTGAACCGCGGGTCCTCCCGCAGGAGGTACTCCGCCTCGCTACGAGAGAAGAGCGCCTGGCCGGGATTGAGAACCGTCGCCGGGATCCAGGTGTCGAACTCCCGCGGGGTCCGCGGCGAAGGTGACGAGGTCAGGTTGCGGTATCCGGGAGATCCGCCGAGCGTGGCGTGCAGTCGCAGGGCGGTCGCCGGGTCGTCGACGCCCCAGTGTCGCGCGGTGGTGCTCAGATCGAACGGCTGCAGGCGCATGTCGACGGCCGCCCGCCCGCGCAGTGCCTTCGTGCCGGACAGGAGGTCGTTCATCACGGACATGGCCGATCCGCAGACGATCACTCGTCCGCCCTCGTGGCCGTGCCCTGTCTGTGAACGGTCGTAGAGCAGCTGGAGCAGGCCGGGCAGCTCCGGAGAGTGCGTCATCCAGTAGGGCAACTCGTCGATGACCAGCAGTCCGGAAGCACCGCGTCGCCGGGTGGTCAGGCTGATCGCCGAATCGAGGAGAGACTCCCAACCGGCGTCGTCGCGGAAGAGGCCGGAGCTGACTCCCGCGTATCGCGCGAGGTCGTCGGCGAATCGGCGCCGCGCGGCCACCGTGCCCTCCTCGGCGACGGCGGAGACGTAGAGGCCGTCCATCGCGTCGGCCAGCGCGCGAAGGAGATAGCTCTTGCCGACACGCCGCCGTCCCGACAGGACTCCCAGCCGTAGATGAGGATCGGGATGCGTGACGAACTCGGTGAGCATGGCCCACTCGGAGTCGCGAGCAAGCAGCCGGGACGGTTTGGGCACGAATGTCTCCTAAACTGTAGGCTTTCAAGCATACAGTTCAGGTGGCGGTCGCGCCTGGATTCGCTGAGTCGGTCTTGGTCGTGAGCGCCGTTCCGTTCGGTGTCGGTTTTGTCGCGCATGCCCTGATCAAGGGCGGGGCCTGGACGGCCGTGGGCTGTTCGTCGGCTCGATCGAGCCGACGAACAGCCGCCGTGACGGCCGGGTTCGTGCTCAGTGCCCCCTGGGGCCGCCGGGGATCAGTCCGGCGCGGTACGCCTTGAGGACGGCGTCCGATTCGGCCTGGGTGAGCGTGCCGTCGGTGACGGCCGTCTTCAGCCGTTCGGCCAGGGCCGTCTCGGCCTCGGCACCGCGTTGCTGGCGGAGTGTCTCCAGCGCGGCGGTGACCTTGTCCGCGGTGACGCCGAGCTTGGCGGCCAGGGCCTCGGCCTGTTCCTGGAGGGCGGCCTTCCTGGCCTCGTCCGTCGGGGCGGCCGGACCGTCGGGGCCCTTGAGCCGGGCGGGTCCGCCCTGCCCTCTGAGCTCCTCCAGGGCCGCGGTGACCTTGGCCTCGTCGAGACCGAGGATCTCGGCGAGCTTGGCGGCCATCTCCCCGTGGTCGCCGCGACCGCCGTGGCCACCGCGCGGGCCGCGCTCCGGGCCGTCGAAGGCGGTGCCGGGGGTCGTCGCCGAGGACGACGGCGTGGGGGTGGGGTTGGTCGCCCAGGCCGCCACGGGGACGGCCAGCCCACCGGCCAGAGCGGCACCGACCCCGGCGATGATGATCATGCGCTTGGTGCGGTTCATGTAACTCCTTGTCCGATGTGGAGCACTTACCGGACCGATGCTCGGTGGACCACATGAGACCGCCCTCATCTCAACCTGAGAATCCCGTGAGATCCGGCCGGTGCCCGCCACGCGAAGACCCGCGCGGTCCCACGCTCTCCGGCGCCGTTTCTGTCGGCCCCTGTCCCTACGGTTCTCTACGGGCGATCACGTGACGAGAGCGGACCCGCGTCCCCCACGGGGGGCGCGAGACCACGAGGGAGATAAAATGGCCGACAGGGAACCGGTGACGGAGCTGGACGCTCGGTTCAGTTCCGAAGGAGCGACCCCCACGACGTGGGAAGAGGGGCGCGAGCGGCTGGAGAGCGCCGAGGTCTACTGGTTGACGACCGTGCGTCCCGACGGGCGCCCGCACGTCACTCCGGTGATCTCGGTCTGGCTGGACGGCTCGCCGCACTTCTGCACCGGCCCGGCGGAGCGCAAGGCCAAGAACCTCGCGGGCAACCCGCGCTGCGTCCTCACCACCGGGCGCGACGTCCTCGGCGAGGGGCTCGACGTCGTGCTGGAGGGCGACGCCGTGAGGGTGACCGACGACGCCGTGCTCCGGAGCCTCGCCGACGCGTACGAGGCGAAGTACGGCCCCGACTGGCGTTTCGAGGTGCGCGACGGCGGCTTCGAGGGCGACGGCGGCGAGGCCCTGGTGTACGAGGTCGTCCCCTCGAAGGCTTTCGGCTTTCGCAAGGGGGAGTACAGCCAGACCCGCTGGCGCTTCTAGCGGGCTCCTCCTCGCCCCGGGTTTCCGGGCCGGTCGAGGTCACCGGGCCCGGAAACCCGGGGTTGGCGTTCCCCTGTCCGTCTGGCACGCTGTACGGCCCGCGCCGAGAAGGAAACCCGCTGGAGGGAATCACGTGTATTCGTATATAGTTAGCAAAGGTAATGACCTACGCTAATGAATCACCCCAGGAAGGACCCCGTCGCGAGCCTGCGAAGCGACGCCGGTCTGGCTTCGGCTCTGCGCGTGTCACTGGCACGACTGAACAGACGCCTGCGCAGGCAGGCCGCGGTGCACTCGCTGACGCCCACCCAGCTCGCGACCCTCGCCGCAGTAGAACGGCATTCCGGGATAACCCCCGGCGAATTGGCCGAGCTGGAGAAGGTGCAACCGCCCTCGATGACACGCGTGATCGCCGTGCTGGCCGAGCGGGAGCTGGTGTCACGTACACCGCACCCGACCGATCGGCGCCAGGTGACCGTGGGCGTGACCGAGCAGGGCTCAACGCTGCTGAGGGAGGAGCGGCGCCTCAAGGAGGCGTGGCTGACGCAGCGGCTGAAGGAGCTGACACCCGAGGAGAGGGCGACGCTCCGGCAGGCGGCTCCAATACTGGAGAAGCTCAGCCGGATCTAGCCGACCCCGAGGAACCCGGGGCCCCGGCGGCCCCGTACGACGCCGGGGCATCCGCCGCGCCGGACGGAGAGCCGGACGCGCGGGGCCAAGAGGAGACAGACGGAGAGCCGGGCGCGCGGTCGCGGGAGGAGTCGGACGGTGAGCCGGGCGGGAGCCCGAGCCGGAAGTCCGGCGGGACGACCGGGAGAACCGGAAAGACCGGGAAGACCGGGCTGAGGGCGAGGGTCCGTCGGCGGCGGGCCGCGAGGGCCGCCGCCACCGCGCGCGAGCTCCAGGCCACCGAGAGCGGGACCGCCCAGCCCGTGCCCGAGACGCGGGGCGGGATGTTCCGGTCCCTGCGCGTCTACAACTACCGGCTGTTCGCGGCCGGAGGCGTGGTCTCCAACGTCGGCTCGTGGATGCAGCGCACCGCGCAGGACCTGCTGGTGCTCGACCTGACGAACGGCAGCGCCTTCGCGCTGGGCGTGACCGTCATGCTGCAGTTCCTGCCGTTGCTGCTCTTCGGCCTCTGGGGCGGCATGCTCGCCGACCGCTATCCCAAGCGGCTGCTGCTGATCGTCGCCCAGTCGCTCATGGGCCTGCTGGCGCTCACCATGGGCGTGCTCGTCGTGACCGGCTCGGCCCAGGTCTGGCAGGTGTTCGTGATGGCGTTCATGCTCGGCCTCATCGCCTGTGTCGAGGTGCCGACCCGGCAGTCGTTCGTCGTGGAGATGGTCGGCCGCAAGGACCTGTCCAACGCGATCGCGCTGAACGCGTCGAGCTTCAACCTGGCCCGCGTGGTCGGCCCGGCCGTCGCGGGTGTCCTGATCTACGCGCTCGGCGGCACCGGCCCGATCTTCCTGATCAACGCGCTCTCCTTCGCGGGCGTGCTCGCCGGTCTGATACTCATGCGTACGTCCGAGCTGACCACCCCCGAACCGGTGCCGAGGGCCAAGGGGCAGCTCCGCGAGGGCCTGCGCTACGTGATGGTGCGGCCCGAGCTGCTCATGCCGATACTGCTGATCGCCTTCGTCTCGCTGTTCTCGCAGTCGTTCTCGATGTCGATCGCGCTCATGGCGCGCCAGGTCTTCGGGGCGGGCGCGGCCTCGTTCGGGCTGGCCTCCAGCATGTTCGCGGTCGGCGCCCTGACGGGCGCGCTCATGGCGGCCCGGAGGGTGCGGCCCAGCCGGAGGCTGCTGGTCGGTGGCGCGGTCGCGTTCGGCGTGTTCCAGATCGTCAGCGGCCTGGCCCCGTGGTACCCCCTCTACCTGGTCTCTCTCGTGCCCGTGGGCATCGCGTTGATCTCGGTGAGCACCGCCGCCAACGCCAGCGTGCAGCTCGCCACCTCGCCGGAGATGCGCGGCCGGGTGATGGGGATCTACGTGCTCGTGTTCACCGGGGGAGCCCCCCTCGGCGCGCCGCTGCTCGGCTGGATCTCCGAGGTGGGCGGACCACGCGCGGGGGTCATGGTGGGCGGGGTGCTCACCCTGGTCGGCTCCGGGGTGGCCATAATGCTGACAAAGGTGATCGGCAGGAGGTCGCGTGCGGCTGTTCGTGGGATTGCTGCCGCCGCCACCGGTGCGCGATGAGCTCGTCCTCGCCCTCGAAGCCCACCGGCCGCGATGGCCGGGGCTTCGGTGGCTGGACCCGGCGACCTGGCATGTGACGCTGGCGTTCCTCGGGGAGGTGCCCGACCGGGTGCTGCCCGAGCTGCGGACGCGGCTCGCCGACCTCGCCGGGCGCCACGCGCCGATGACGCTGTCGCTCACCGGTGCCGGGGCGTTTCCCTCGGCCGGTGCGGCGCGGGTCTTCCTGACCGGCCTGGGGGGTGACCGTCCAGGGCTCGCCTGTCTGGCCGACCGGGTGGGCGCCGAGGCGCTGGCGGCCGGAGCCGGGCGGACGGACCGCCGGGAGTTCACGCCGCACCTGAGCCTGGCCAGGTGCCGCGCCGACACGGACGTGAGCCCTCTGGTCGAGACGTTCGGGGCGTTCTCCGGCACCGCGTGGGAGGCGAGGACGGTGCACCTGATGCGGAGTGACTTCGGGAGCGATTCCAGGGGTGACCTCGGGAGCGGGTCCCGTGGCGGGGCCGGGGTCCGCTACGAGACGGTCGGGGAATGGCACCTGACGGCGCGGGCACCCCGTGGGCAGAGCTAGGCTCCTGGGCGTGGATCGTCCCCGTCGCTGGCTGCTGCCCACGGTGCTCGCACTGCTCGTGCTCCTCGTGGTGATCGGCGCCCTGGTGTCCTAGCCGCCCGGCGGCCGTGTCCCGGCCGCCCCGCGTCGGCGTTCCCGAATCCCGTGGCGACGTTCCCGGGTTCGGCGGAGAGTCACCGGCTCACCGGCTACCAGGCGTAGTGCTCGGGTGCCGTCTTGAATCCGGGGAAGATCTCGTCCAGGCGGCCCAGGGCCTTCTCGTCCAGAACGATCTCCAGTGCCCTGGTGGTGCCGTCGAGCTGGTCGAGCGTGCGCGGCCCGATGATCGGCGCGGTGACGACCTTCTGGTGGAGCAGCCACGCCAGGCCGACGTTCGCCGGGTCCTCGCCCAGCTCGTCGCAGAACTCCTCGTAGCGCTCGATCTTGTCGCGGTGCTTCTCCAGCTGGGCGGTGATCTGCTCCGAGGCCGAACGCCCCTTGTCGATCTTCCGCAGGATGCCGCCGAGCAGGCCGCCCGCGAGCGGGCTCCACGGGATGAGGCCCACGCCGTAGTCCTCGGCCGCCGGGATCACCTCAAGCTCCGGCGCGCGGACGACCAGGTTGTAGTGGGACTGCTCGGAGACCAAACCGAGGCTGTTGCGCCGCCGCGCGCTCTCCTGGGCCTTGGCGATGTGCCAGCCCGCGAAGTTGGACGACCCCACGTACAGGATCTTGCCCTGCTGCTTGAGGATGTCCATGGCCTCCCAGAACTCGTCGAACGGGGTGTTCCGGTCGACGTGGTGCGCCTGGTAGAGGTCGATGTGATCGGTCTGCATCCGCTTCAGCGACGCGTCGGCGGCACGGCGGATGTTGAGCGCGGACAGCTGGCCCTCGTTGGGCCAGTCTCCCATCGAGCCGTAGAGCTTCGTGGCGACGACCGTCTTCTCGCGGCGCCCGCCTCCCTTGGCGAACCAACGGCCGATGATCTGCTCGGTGACGCCCTCACCCTTCTTCCAGCCGTAGACATTGGCCGTGTCGAAGAAGTTGATCCCCAGCTCGTGGGCGTGGTCCATGATCGCGAAGGAGTCTTCCTCCGTGGTCACGGGGCCGAAGTTCATCGTGCCCAGGCAGAGGCGGCTGACCTTCAGGCCGGTACGGCCAAGCTGCGTATAGTCCATACGCCCACACTAGGTACCTGGAGTGCACTCCAGGCGAGCTGGTTCACCGGGAAATCCGCGACGGCCGGACCCGCCGCGTCTGTGACGCCCGCGCGCGCCGCCGGGGCATGATGGCTGAATGCTGAGTAAGCCGGGGGAAGTCTTGGTTCGCGCGTTCGCGGTGGTCGGCCTGACCGCGACCGCGGTCCTCGCGGGCCAGGGCGCGTGGGCGGGTGAGGGGCACGGCGTCCGGGGAGACGCGGGGCACGGCGTACGGGCGGGCACGGCGCGTGAGGTGGAGCGCGGTGTGCGGGCGGATGCCGGTCGCGAGGCGGAGCGTGGCGTACGGGGAGGTGCCGGGCGTGAGGCGGAGCGCGGCGTACGGACGGGCGGCGTGCCGGAAGGTGCCGGTCGGGAGGCGGGGGACGGCGTACGAGTGGGCGGGGCGCGGGAGACGGGGGCGGACGGCGAGGGGCGGATCCTCTTCCGCTTCAAGGACAGCCGGATCACCGAGTCGAGCGGGCTGGCGGTCTCACCGACCGGCAAGGACGTCTACTACACCCACAACGACAGCTCCGCGGGACCGGTGTTCTTCGCGGTCGGCCCCGACGGGCGGACCCGCGCGACCTTCACCCTGCGCGGGGCGGCGTCCCGTGACTGGGAGGGCATGGCGGCTTCCACCGACCCGGCGACCGGCCGGGGGGTGCTCTGGTTCGCCGACATCGGCGACAACCTGGAAGGGGCATGGCCTGATATTTCCGTATACAAGGTGGCGGAGCCCACCACGCTGAGCGACGCCGTCGTCCCCGCCGTGCGCTACCGGTTCCGCTACGAGGACGGCGGGCACAACGCCGAGGGCATCATGGTGCACCCCCGCACCGGCCGCCTCTACATCGTGACCAAGCAGTTCGCCGGTTCCGTCTACCAGGCCCCGAAGCGGTTGCGCACCGACAGGGTGAACGTGCTCCGCAAAGTCGGCTCCGCGCCCATCATGGCCACCGACGCCGCCTACGCCCCCGACGGGTCGAGCTTCGTGATCCGCACCTACTTCTCCGCCACGGTCTACCGCGCCCCGGGAGAGCAGATCGCCAGGGTGACGATGCCGGAGCTGCAGCAGGCCGAGTCGATCACCTACACGCGCGACGGCAGATACCTGCTGACCGGCAGCGAGGGCAGCCGCAGCCCGGTCTACCGGGTGCCGTTGCCCGAGGAGGTCCTCGGCGCGGCGGCTCCCGAACCCACCTCCGCCCGGCGCCAGGCGGCCCCCACACCGACGTCCGGGGCGCCCACGCCGGTCGCCGCGGTGAGGGCCGATGAGGACGGTGGCGGTACGGACGCGGGGATGCCGATCACGGCCGTGCTCCTCTGGGTGGCCATCGCCGCGGGCGCCACCGGCGTCATCGTCCTGATCGCCCGCAACACCCGCTGAGAGAACTCCATCCGAGTCCCCGAAGACGCCGACGGTTCAGGAGGTTGCCCGGGGTTCAGCCGGGGGAGGTGTCGCGGCGGGCGGCGTGGTCGAGGGAGGTCGCCACGTCGGGGTCGACGGGAAACCAGGTGTAGAGACCGGTCATCTGCAGGAGGCGCCTGAGCACGTCCGACATCCCGGCGAGGCGTAGCCACCCGCCCGCCGCCGAGGTCATCCGCGCGCCACTCAGGAGTATCCGCAGCCCGGTGGAGTCGCAGAAGGTGATGCCCTCGGCGTCGATGACGATCCGCGGGCGGTAGTCGGAGACCAGTTGCTCGATGGTCTCCCTGAGCGACTCGCTGGAATTGCGGTCGATGTCACCCGCGACAGTGATCACCGTGCAGTCCGCGTGTCCGTGGTGGGCGACGCCGATGGAGAGTTCTCTGCTCATCGCCTCGTATCTCCACCCGGTGACGCGGTCGGTTTCGGCCGCCATCCGGCCTGATCAAGGTATACCCCTCCGCGCCACCAGGGTGGGCGACGGACGGGAGACATGTGCGTAACGGCTGTGCAGACCCACCGGCCGCTCCCGCCCCCGGAGCCGGTGCGAGGCGGGGTCTCATACCGAAAATGAATGACCGCATCGCGCTTTATTGCCCCGACATATTCGCGTATTCCTCGACCGGCCTGGACGTGTTTCCCGCATTGGCAATGACGGTTAAGAACCAGGCCGGTTATCCCTTCTCTTGCGGTGAGGATTGCCGCTAACTTTCGAGCATGCGCGTTTTGGTAACCGGAGCATCAGGTTTCGTTGGCTCGCATGCGGTCGCCGCGCTCCTCGCCGACGGGCACGAGCCGCTCCTTCTCATCCGCGATCCAGAGAAAACGCGCGAGGTGCTGGCCGCCGTCGGGGTGACGGAGGAGGTTCCCCTGCACCGGGCCGATATCCGTGACGCGGCGGCCGTGCGGGATGGGCTCGAACGGTGTGACGCGGTCATTCACGCCGCCGCGGAAATCGGGGTCATCGGCCGGGCCGGAGACCTGGACGGCACGAATGTGACCGGGGCGAAGAACGTCCTCGGGCAGGCCGTCGAACTCGGTCTCGACCCGATCGTGCATATTTCCACCGTTAGTGTCTTCGTGCCCCCAGCCGGGCCGGTGATCACTACGGAGAGCCCGCTCTCCACGCCGAGGAACGAGTACGGCAGGACCAAGATCTCCGCAGAACGCTACGCCAGGAGCCTCCAGGACCAGGGAATGCCGATCACGATCGTCTACCCGGCCGGGGTCACCGGGCCGTGCCAGCCCTCGCTGGACGCGATGGTGGAGGGCCTGCGCGCCGGGCTGGAACAGGGCTGGCCGATCACCGCGGGCGGTGCCAACATCGTCGACGTACGGGATCTGGCCGTCGTGCTCGCCCGCTGCCTCGAACCTGGGCGGGGGCCGCGCCGGTTCATGCTGGGCGGGCACTACCTCACCTGGGCGCAGCTCGCCGACGTCTGCGACGAGGTGACGGGAAACCGCTGCCGGAGGTTCAGGATCCACCGTTCGGTGCTGCGCGGCGCGGCGGCCGTGGGCGACGCGATGAAGCTGGTCAAGGAGATCGACTACCCGCTGACCAGGGACGCCGTCGAGATGATGGTCACGATGGTCCGCACGTACGACACCCCCACCCTGGAGGCGCTCGGCGTGGGGCTGCGGCCGGTCCAGGAGACCGTCGCCGACGCGCTGCGCTGGCTGGCACAGGAAGGACATCTCACGGCCGACAGGGTCGGGAGGCTGGCGGGTAGTGTCACGCGGTGACACGCCTTCCACCTTGACGGTGGCGACCATCTCAGATCACAGGGAACCACAGGGAACACAGGGAGGAGCCCGGCGATGAGGGTCGGGATCGTCGGCGCGGGAATCGTCGGGCTGGCCGTGGCCAGGGAGACGGCGCTGACCTACGGGGCCACCGTGACCGTCCTCGACAAGGAGGACCACGTCGGAGCCCACCAGACCGGGCACAACAGCGGCGTCGTCCACGCCGGGATCTACTACCGCCCCGGCTCGCTCAAGGCCAGGCTCTGCAGGGAGGGCGTGGCCCTGCTCAGGCAGTACTGCGCCGAGCACCGCATCCCGTACGACGAGGTCGGCAAGCTCGTCGTCGCCTCCACCGGGCCCGAGCGGCCCGAACTGCGGAGGATCGCCGAGCGGGCCCGCGCGAACGGGGTCCCCGGCATCGCCGAGCTCGACGCGCTGGCCCTGCGCGAGATCGAGCCCCACGCCGTCGGCGTGGGCGCCGTGCACTCCCCGCACACCGCGATCGCCGACTTCCCCGCCGTCGCCCGGCGCCTGGCCCTGGACGTGGAGGAGAACGGCGGCTCGGTGCTGCTCTCCCACCCGGTGCGCTCCGTACGGGAGACCGCGAACGGGGTGACCGTCCGGGCGGGGGAGCGGACGCTGGAGTTCGATCGGGTGATCGTCTGCGCCGGGCTGGGCACCGACACCGTCGCGCGGATGGCCGGGATCCCCGGCGACGTGCGGATCGTCCCCTTCCGTGGCGAATACTACGCGCTGGCCGGGGAGGCGAAGAGCCTGGTCCGCGGGCTGATCTACCCGGTTCCCGACCCGCGCTACCCGTTCCTGGGCGTGCACCTGACCCGCAGGATCGACGGCGAGGTGCTGGTCGGTCCGAACGCGGTCATGGCGCTGGCGCTGGAGGGCTACTCCTGGCGGGACGTCGACCTCGCCGACCTGGGCCGGATCCTGGCCTGGCGGGGCACCCGGCGGCTCGCGGCCAGACACTGGCGGACCGGGATCAGGGAGGTGGCCGGTTCGATGGGTAAAGGATCGTTCCTGCGGGCCGCGCGCCGCTACGTCCCGGCCCTGACCGGCGCCGACCTGGTCAGGACCACCGGGGGCGTCCGCGCCCAGGCTGTGGACGGGCAGGGCGGCATGCTGGACGACTTCGCGATCGACGTGCACGGCCGCGTCGCCCTCGTACGCAACGCCCCCTCACCGGCCGCCACATCGAGTTTGGCCATTGCCAGGCATATTGTGGGGTTAGCCTCTGTGTTGACCAGTTAACTGCTTTCTCATGTGGGCCGGTGAAAATAGACCAGTGACCGACTCACCCGAAGCCCGTCTGCTGATCGTCGAGGACGAGCCCAACATTCTCGAACTTCTGGCCGCGAGCCTGAGGTTCGCCGGGTTCGGCGTCAACACGGCGGGCAACGGCACGGACGCCGTCGCCGCCGTCCAACGGCACCGGCCCGACCTCATCGTGCTCGACGTGATGCTGCCCGACATGGATGGCTTCGACGTCGTACGGCGTCTGCGCGGCGGCGGCAGCGACACGCCGGTGGTCTTCCTCACCGCGCGTGACGCCACCGAGGACAAGATCCGGGGGCTGACCGCGGGCGGGGACGACTACGTGACCAAGCCGTTCAGCCTGGAGGAGGTCGTGGCCCGCATCCGGGCCGTGCTGCGCCGTACCGGCTCCGGCGACCTCGTCCCCAGGCCGCCCCGGCTGACCTTCGCCGACGTCGAGCTCGACGAGGAGAGCCACGAGGTGTGGCGCAGGGGCAAGGCGGTGTCGCTGTCGCCGACGGAGTTCAAGCTGCTGCGCTACTTCATGGCGAACGCGGGACGGGTGCTGTCCAAGGCCCAGATCCTCGACCACGTGTGGGACTACGACTTCAGGGGCGACGTCGGGATCGTGGAGTCCTACGTCTCCGTGCTCCGCCGCAAGATCGACAATGTCGAGCCGAGGCTGATCCAGACCCTGCGCGGTGTCGGGTACGTGCTGCGCTTACCACCGGCCTCGTGATGCTCAGCGCGACCCCCCTGCGGGTGAAGCTGATCGGCGTCATCCTGGTCCTGTTGACGATCGCGCTCGCCCTCATCGGCATCGGCAGCGTCTCGATCATGCGCGGTTACCTGATCGACCGCGTCGACAGCCAGATCGACCTGACCGTCGACTCCGCGCTGCGCCGCATGAACAACCGGGGCTCCGTCGCGCTGATGGGCAAGTCGATGCCGTCCGACGCCAGGCTGGAACTCCGTGGCAGGAACGGCAAGACCCTCGTCCTGCTCAGCGGCATCGACGTGGAGGGCAAGCCGGGGCCGAACGTGTCCTCCGGCCAGGTCGGCCACTCGTTCGAGAGCGGCGACTGGCGGGCCCGGGTGACCTCGCTGGACACCGGTGGAAGCCTCATCGTGGCCGTGGACATGGGCGAGGTACGGCAGATCGTCGGCCAGCTCGCGCTGGTGGAGCTGCTCGGCGGGAGCGGCCTGGTGCTGATGCTCGCCGGGGCCGGTGTGGTGATCATCCGCAGGAGCCTGCGCCCGCTGGAGGAGATCGAGCGCACCGCCGAGGCCATCGCCGCCGGAGACCTGGGCCGTCGTGTCCCCGACGCCGACCCGCGCACCGAGGTGGGCCGCCTCGGCCGGTCGCTGAACGGCATGCTCACCCAGATCGAGACGGCCTTCCGGGCCCGTTCCGAGTCGGAGTCCTCGGCCCGCAGCTCGGAGGAGCGCATGCGCAGGTTCGTCGCGGACGCCTCGCACGAGCTGCGCACGCCGCTCACCTCCATCCGGGGCTTCGCCGAGTTCTACCGGCAGGCGCCCGGCATCGACGCCGCGCCGCTGATGCGCCGGGTCGAGTCCGAGGCGGTCAGGATGGGCCTGCTCGTCGACGACCTGCTGATGCTGGCCAGGCTCGACCAGCAGCGGCCGATGGTCATGCGCCCGGTCGACCTGCTCGCCATCGCCGCCGACGCCGTCCACGACGCCCGCATCCTCGCCCCCGACCGCGATGTCAAGCTCTCGGTGGACGGCTCCGCGCTCATCGTCTCCGGCGACGAGGTACGGCTCCGCCAGGTCGTGGGCAACCTCATGACCAACGCGCTCACCCACACCCCGGAGGGCACTCCCGTACGGGTGGCCCTCTCCGGCGAGGACGGCATGGCCGTCATCGAGGTCGCCGACGAGGGGCCCGGCCTCACCCCCGAGCAGCGCGAACGCGTCTTCGAGCGGTTCTACCGCGCCGACTCCGCCCGGGGGCGGCGCGCTCCCGAGGACGGCGGGAGCGGGCTCGGCCTGGCCATCGTGGCCGCGATGGTCGAGGCCCACGGGGGTCGCGTCGACGTGGAGTCGGATCCGGGCAAGGGGGCGACGTTCCGGGTGATCCTTCCCCTCGCTCCTGAATCCGACTGAATCCCGTCTCTTTCACCCGACGGTCTCGCCTCTGAGCCCGACCTGATCTCATCTTGGATCGCCCGGTTTGCGCCTTCCGTTCCTGCTGTCCCCGCTTTCGGATCTTCTGGATCCCGTCTCCTCCACCTGGCGGTTTCGCCTCCGAGTGCGACCCGATCTTGTTTGGGATCCGCCCGGGGTACGCCTTCCGGTCCCGCTGTCCCGCCTCCTGAGCCGACTGTCTCGCCCTGGATTCGACTGCCTTGCCACCGGATCCCCCAGGATCCGGTGGTCCGGCCGGTCGCCGACGGGTTCAGGGGGTTCCGGTCCCGGGGTCAGGCCAGCTGCTGTCGGGGAACTCCCCCTCGGCCGCGCCGGGCAGTACCACCCGGTCGTTCTCGGACAGCCCGGAGGTGATCTCGACGTACCGGTCGCCGCGGACCCCCGTCTCCACGACCCGCTCGGCGCCGCCCCGCACGGTGACCTTGGAGACCCCACCCCCGGTCCGTACGGCCTGCGCCGGGACGTAGAGCGTCTCCGCGGACTCGGCGACGGTCACGGTGACCGAGGCGGTCTGGCCCACCAGGAGGTCCGCCGGGGGCTCGTCGAACGCGATCGTGACGCCGTACCTCACCAGCCGGTCGCTCGTGGTCGCGGTGGGCGCGATCCCCGTCACGGTGCCCGTGTACTTCTTCCCCTCCCGCGTGGCGAGGGTGATCGCCGCCTGCTGGCCCGGCTTCAGGCTGCCGACGTCCGACTCGGTGAACAGCGCCTCCACCTGGAGTTCGTCCAGGTCCCCGAGGGTGAGGAAGGTGCCGGTGCCCGCGCTGTCGCCGACCGCTCCGGCCACGGACATGACGGTGCCGTCGGCGGGGGCGACGATCCGCACGCCCGCGAGCTCCTCCGTGGCGTCGGTCAGTTCCGCCCGCGCCTGCTTCACGCGGGCCTCGGCCTGTTCCACGGTGAGCGTCCCCCGCCCGGCCCCGCCGTTCTGCTGGGGACCCTGCTGAGGACTCTGCGGGGTGTTCTGTCCGGTGTTCCTGTTCGGGGACGTGCCTCGGTCCGTTCCCGTTCCTGTTCCCGTGCTCGCGCTCGGCTTCGGGGTGGGGCAGCCGGTGGCGGTGGGCCTGGGGGTGGCGGTCGGTACGGCCGTGCCGGTGGGACGGGTGGGGCTCGCCGTCGGCCCGGGGTGCTCGCCGGGGCCGGTCGACGGGCCGGTGGTCGCGGGCGGCGGCCCGTTCCCGTCCGGCCTCGCGGTCACGGTGACCGTGGCGATGGCCGTCACGGTCACCGTCGGGGCGGCCGTCACGGTGACGGTGACCGTCGGCGCGGGCCGGGGAGAGCCCCCGCCCGGCCGCGCCGTCGCGGTCGGCGCCGGTGTCGCGGCCGGTGTGGCCGTGGGCGCCGAGGTCGGGGTCCTGGCGGACGCGGAAGAGGAATCCCGTACGGGAACGGAGGCGGGGTCCCGTACGGGAACGGGAGTGGGGGTGAGGGAAGGCGCCGTTGTGGGGTGGTACCCGGCGGGGACGATCCCGCCCGCGGGGACGACCCGCACCGCCCGCGCCGACCCGGTCGGCGTGGATGCCGGGGGCGGCGAGAGCGTGCGCGCGGGTGCCGAGGGGGGTGAGAGGAGCGTGCGCGCGGGTCCCGGCGTCCCGGTGGGGGCACCCGTTCCGGTCGGAGAGGTCGGAGAGGCCGGGGAGGGCGTGGAGGTGGCGCCCGCGCCCGGAGGCCGCGTCGCCGTGGGCTCGCAGCCCGTCTGCCGGGCGGGACCCGACCGGTCGGCCCCCGTCGGATCTCCTGTCCGCTCGGACCCCGTCTGGCCCCCCGTCTGGTCCGCCGTCTGATTCCCGCCCTGGTCCCCGGTCTGCCGCTTGGCCCCGGTCGTGCCCGTACTCTCCGGCGTGGTTCCCGCCGTGTCCAGCTCCTCCTCGGCCGCCGCGAGCTGTGCCTTCGCCGCGTCGTAGCGCTCGCGGGCGGGGGCGGAGCCGATCCTGGCGAGCACGTCCCCCCTGTCGACCCTGTCCCCGGCCTTGACGTAGACCTTGGTGACCGTCCCCGATCCGCCGAAGGCCAGGTCGCGGGTGCCGTCGTCCACGGTGCTGCCCGCGGCGGACACCGCGGCGGTCACCGTCCCGCGCCTGGCGGACGCCAGCTGCACCTGGGGTGCCTGGTCGGAGCCGCCGTCGAGCGCGACGATCGCCCCCGCGCCCACCAGGACGAGGGCGGCCAGGGCGAGCCCTCCCGTGCGCAGGTTCTTCGGGAGATGGGTCGGTCTCATGGCGGATATCCTGGACCGCCTGATTCACAGCATGCTCACAGGTCCCTGAAGGTTTGCTGTGCATCGTGGGCGGTACGACACGGTCTGCAGGAAACCTTCAGCCTTCGCCGGGGTGGGCCCAAGCCTGGTGCGCAAGGGTCAGGCGCTGTGAAGCTGTCGACCAAGCGCGGAGCGCTGATCGTGAACGGGACCCTGGGGGTCCTGTTGCTGGGCGGAGTGGTGATCGCCTACTCCTCCCTCGGCGGCGAGGCCTCGTCCGCCAACGCCGCGGTGCGGACCGTGCCGGTGACCCGGGCCACGGTCTCCGCCTCCGTCTCCGCCTCGGGGACCGTGGCCAGCGCCCGCGCGCGGGCGCTGGCCTTCGGATCGAACGGCACCGTCGAGAAGATCTACGTCAAGGTCGGGGAGAAGGTCACCGCGGGGCAGATCCTCGCCCGGCTGGACGACGACTCGGCGCAGGAGAGCCTGGACGCGGCCGCCGCCGCCCTCGACACCGCGGACGACGACACCTCGACCGCCGCGACCTACGCCCAGTACGTCACGGCGAGGAACACCTACCGGGCCGCGAGGCGCGCGGTGGACGGCACCGTCATCAAGGCGCCGTTCGCCGGTACGGTCACCGCCGTCAACGGCACGGTCGGCGGCTCCTCGGGCACCGCCTCCAAGGCCGCGACGAACGCGAACAACTCGGCCGGGGCCAACGCCAACGGCGCCAACGCCAACGCGAACGCCTCGGGCGGGTTCATCGACCTCGCCGACACCCGCAAACTCGAACTCGTCGGCTCCTTCACCGAGACCGACGTCACCAGGCTCAAGGTCGGCCAGGCGGCCTCCGTCGGATTCGACGCGCTCACCGGCGTCACCGCCTCCGGGAAGGTCACCCAGATCCAGCCGACCGCCACCACCAGCAACAACGTGGTCCAGTACCCGGTGACGATCTCCTTCACCAAGGTGCCGAAGGAGGTCAGGCTCGGCCAGACGGCCACGGTCGGGGTCGTCGTCCAGCGCGCGGAGGACGTGCTCGCCGTCTCCTCCACGGTGATCTCCACGGCGGGCGGGCGGAGCACGGTGACCGTACTGCGGGACGGCCGCCAGACGCCAGTCCAGGTGGAGACCGGGATCAAGGGCGACGCGCTCACCGAGATCAGGTCCGGGCTCGCCGAGGGCGACCAGGTGGTCCGCCCGGTGGTCACCGAGACCCCCCAGCAGGGCGGCTTCCCCGGCCTCGGCGGCGGTGGCGGTGGCGGTGGCGGCGGTCGCAACGGCGGGGGCGGCATGCGTCCCGTCGGGGGAGGGAACGGCCGATGACCGTCCCCGTCCTGTCCCTCACGGACATCACCAAGGTGTACGGCAGGGGAGACGCCGAGGTCCGGGCGCTGCGCGGGGTGTCCCTCAGCGTCGACCGGGGCGACTACGTCGCGATCATGGGCGCCTCGGGCTCCGGCAAGTCCACGCTCATGAACATCCTGGGCTGCCTGGACGTGCCCACCTCCGGTGACTACCGCATCGACGGCACCGACGTCGGCTCGCTGGACGAGCGCAGGCTCGCCGTACTCCGCAACCGGAAGATCGGGTTCGTCTTCCAGTCGTTCAACCTCATCCCCCGGATGAGCGCGCTCGCCAACGTCGAGCTGCCCATGGCGTACGGCGGGGTCGGCGCCGCCGACCGGCGGGCCCGCGCCCTGGCGGCCCTGGAGCAGGTCGGCCTGTCCGACCGGGTCCGCCACGAGCCGAACGAGCTCTCCGGCGGCCAGCAGCAGCGGGTGGCCGTGGCCAGGGCCCTGGTCACCGCGCCCGCCCTCCTGCTCGCCGACGAGCCGACCGGCAACCTCGACACCGCCTCCACCGGGGACGTGCTGGGCATCCTCGACGGGCTGAGCGTCGCGGGCAGGACGATCGTGATCATCACCCACGAGGACGACGTGGCCGCCCATGCCAAGCGGGTCATCCGCCTGGTGGACGGCCGGATTGTCGAGGACCGCCGCCAGGCCCCCGTCGACGGCCTCCCGCCGCGCATGCGGGAGACCCCGGTGCCCCGTACACCTGAGGCCCCGGCCGATGGTCTCCCGCCGCGCACGGACGCCCCGGTCGACGGCTTTTCGCCCCGTACGCCGGAGGTCACCGCGTGAGCCGCCTCGAAATCCTGAGGTTCGCGCTGCGCGGGCTGGCCGCCAACAAGCTGCGCAGCTTCCTGACCACCCTCGGCATCCTCATCGGGGTGGCGGCCGTGATCCTGCTGGTCGCCTTCGGCGAGGGGGCCTCGCAGAGCATCCAGCAGTCCATCCAGCGGCTCGGCGCCAACACCCTCACCGTCTCGGCGTCCTTCGCCGGAGGCGGAGGCGGTGGTGGCGGCGGTTTCGGAGGAGGCGGCGGTGGCGGCGGCAGGGCGGCCGGGGGCCAGAACGAGGGTCCGCGTACCCAGGCCAGGCAGCTCACCCTGGAGGACGCCAGGGCGCTGACCGACCGCGAACAGGTCCCCTCGGTGCGGAGCGTGTCGCCCGTGGTGACCGCGAACGCGGCCACCGCCGTCCACGAGGGCGCCAGCCACACGATCGCGCAGCTCGTGGGCACCTACCCCAGTTACTTCGAGGCCACGAACAAGCCCGTCGGGAGCGGCACCTACTTCGTCAACGACGACGTGCTCGCCGCCAGGAAGGTCATGGTCGTCGGACAGACCGTGGCCGACGAGCTGTTCGGCACGGCCGATCCGGTCGGCGGGCAGGTCAGCGTCTCCGGGGTGCCGTTCACGGTGATCGGGGTGCTCAAGGAGTCGGGCTCGGCGGGCATGCAGGACGCCGACGACGTGGCCATCGTGCCGCTGCCCGCCGTGCAGCAGAGCCTGACCGGGTTCGGCGCGCTCGGCTCGATCATCGTGCAGGCGACCGGCGCCGACACGACCGACTCCGCGCAGGCCGAGGTGACCGCCGTACTCAACCAGCGGCACGGCATCACCCCGACGGGCGTCGCGGACTACCGGATCCTGAACCAGGCCACCCTTCAGGAGACCGTCAGCTCGACCGTCGGGATCTTCACCGCCCTGCTCGGCGCGGTCGCCGCGATCTCCCTGCTGGTCGGCGGCATCGGCATCACCAACATCATGCTCGTCACCGTCACCGAACGGACCAGGGAGATCGGCATCAGGAAGGCCATCGGCGCCCCCAGGAGCGCGATCCTCGGCCAGTTCCTGCTGGAGGCGACGGTGCTGAGCCTGGTGGGCGGCCTGTCGGGCGTCGCGATCGCGTTCGCCGGTACCCGCTTCACGATCGCCGGGATCTCACCGGTGCTCGTACCGTCCTCGATCGCGCTCGCCCTCGGTGTCTCCGTAGGCATCGGGCTGTTCTTCGGCGGCTACCCGGCCAACCGGGCGGCCAGGCTCCGGCCCATCGAGGCCCTGCGTCACGAGTGACCCGTACGGCATACGCGGCATATGCGGCTTAGGTAAGGAGAGAAACATGGGCGGCAACGCCGACGAGACGGTCCCGGCGGGGAGGTCCCTGGAGGGTTCCCCGTTCCGGGGGGACCTGGACAGCGAGCTGGCGGCCCGGCCGCCGCGCCGCCTGTCGAAGCTCACCCTCGTGCTGGGCGCCGGGGTGATGCTCGTGGCGGGGGTGATCGTGGGCATCCAGGCGCAGAAGGCGATGGGCGGCCCGTCCGGCGTCCCCGCGGGCGTGATGCGCCAGGCCGGGACGGGCCCCGGCGGGTTCGGCGGCGGCCAGGGCGGCCAGGGCCGTCAGGGAGGTCAGGGAGGTCAAGGGGGCCAGGGAGCGGGTCAGGGCGGTGGCGGCCGGGGTGGGATGACCGTCGGCACGGTGCAGCGGGTCGAGGACGGCAAGGTCTACGTCCAGACGGTGGACGGCTCGGTCGTGACCGTGAACACCACGGACGAGACGTCCGTACGCGTCACGAAGGAGGGCAAGGTCGGCGATCTCAAGCCCGGAGGCGCGGTCGTCGTGCGCGGCGCCACGGCCGACGACGGCTCGGTGACCGCGACCGCCATCAACGAGGGCGCCGGGCGCCGCTGAACCGGTACGCGGCGGCCGGTGCGGGCCCGTCCCCGGAAGGATCCCCGCGAGCGGTCAGCAGATCGTGCCCGGCCCGGCCGCCGTGGCCCGCAGCAGATCCCGGAGGAGCACGAAGTCGATCTTCTCCGGCCCGCGGAAGCGCAGGCAGCCCTTGCCCATGTCCTGGCCCGCCAGCCGTTCCGCGAAGGCTTCGCGGACGTCGCCGCGCAGCAGATAGAAGGAGATGTACTGCTTCTGGCTCGCGAAGCCGATCTCCCCGACGTCGTCCCGCTCGTAGGTGGGCATCCCGTACGCCATCACCTCGGTGAATCCCCGCAGCTCCGTACGGCACAGCTCACGCAGCCGGACCAGAGCCTCCTGGCGTTCCGCGGGCACCTCGGCGAGGTAGCCGTCCACATCTTTCGCCTGGCTTCGCACCATGGCCCGAGCGTACGGGAGATGTCCCGGGCACGTCCTGAGAGGGTTCTCAGGAAACGTTCAGCCCTGGCTGAGCTGCGTTCCAGCGAGGTGAGCGAGCCTCGGGGTGTGCTGGACAGAGTGGAAGCCCGATTGCTGGTCGTGGACGACGAACCGAATATCAGGGAGTTGCTCTCGGCCAGCCTGCGCCTGTCCGGGTTCGAGGTGGTGACCGCGGTGGACGGCCGGGAGGCCGTGCACTTCGCCGAACGCATCCGTCCCGACCTGGTCGTGCTGGACGTGATGCTGCCCGACATGGATGGTTTCGCCGTGGCGGGACGGCTGCGGGAGATGAGCGGGCAGATGCCCGTGCTCTTCCTGACCGCGCGGGACGGCACCGACGACAAGGTGGCCGGGCTGCGGCTGGCCGACGACTACGTGACCAAGCCGTTCAGCCTGGAGGAGGTCCTCGCCCGCATCCGGGCCGTGCTCCGCCGTACCAGGGGAGACCTCGACCTGCCCGTACGCCTCCAGGTCGGTGACCTGGAGCTGGACGAGGAGGCGCACCAGGTATGGCGGTCCGGCGTCCCGGTGCGGCTGTCGCCGACCGAGTTCAAGCTCCTGCACTACTTCATGGTCAACACCGGCAGGGTGCTGTCCAAGGCGCAGATCCTCGACCACGTCTGGAACTACGATTTCGGCGGCGACGCCGGGGTCGTCGAGTCCTACGTCTCCTACCTGCGCCGGAAGGTCGACACGGCCGAGCCCCGGCTCATCCACACCCTTCGCGGGGTGGGTTACGTTCTGCGACCGCCCCACAGTGATTGAACTTTCAGCCGATATTCAGCTTCAGCTGACCCGTTTTTGAGCTTTGTGTGTTCAAATAGACAATGCACGACCCCCGATCACCTCGGAAGCATCCGATGGGCTCGGGCTCGCCTCCAGCTGCGGGGGAGACGAGCCTGACGTAGCCCGCGGATGAGGTCCGAGGGCTGGGCCCCACCGCTTTACCGAGTTCGCCCCCGTAACCCGGTCGAGCGGTGGGGCCAAACGCGTCTAGAGGGGCTCTCGCAGGGCAGGATCGACCGTATGGGTGACAACGACGGTCTTCTGGAGACGCTGCGGGAGCTGCGGCGGCACCTCGACCGCGAGCTGTTCCCCCTCACGATCGGCGACGTGGCGGCCGACCGCCGGGCGCTGCGCGAGCTGACCGGCCAGCTCGACGACTACCTGATCCCACGGCTGAGCGCGATCGACGCCCCGCTGCTCGCCGTCGTCGGCGGCTCCACCGGGGCCGGGAAGTCCACGCTGGTGAACTCCCTGGTCGCCGAGGACGTCTCCGAGCCGGGCGTGCTGCGGCCCACGACGATGGCGCCCACCCTGGTCACCAGTCCCGTCGACCGCGAGTGGTTCACCGCCCAGAACGTCCTGCCCGGCCTGCCGCGCGTCACCGGGAGCGGCAGGGGTGAGCCAGGCACGCTCCGGATCGTCACCGCCGCGGCCGTCCCGCCGGGCCTGGCCCTGCTCGACGCGCCCGACATCGACTCGATCGTCGCCGCCAACCGCGAGCTGGCCGCCCAGTTGCTCGCCGCCGCCGACCTGTGGCTGTTCACCACCACCGCCGCCCGGTACGCCGACGAGGTCCCCTGGGGCTTCCTGCGCTCGGCCAGGGAGCGGAGCACGGCCCTGGCCGTCGTCCTGTCCCGGGTCCCTCCCGAGGCCATGGGCGTGGTGCGCAAGGACCTGAACCGGCTGCTGGAGGCGAACGGCCTGGGCGGGACGCACCTTTTCGAAGTGCCCGAGCTGGTGCTGCCCGACGAGAACGCCCGCCTGCCGCGCCAGGCGGTCCAGCCGATCGCCGACTGGCTCATCGCCATCGCCGCCGACTCCCGTTCCCGCGCCGAGGTGGTGCGGCAGACCCTGTCCGGCGCGCTGGAAAGTCTCTCCACCCGCGTGCCCGCGCTCGCCTCGGCGGTCGACCGCCAGCACACCGGGGCCGAGGAGCTCCGCTCGATGGCGGACGCCGCCTACGCCGTGGGCCTCGCCTCCTTCGACGAGGGCATGCGGGACGGGTCGCTGCTGCGCGGCGAGGTTTTGGCCCGCTGGCAGGACTTCATCGGGACCGGCGACCTGATGCGCTCCCTGGAGAGCCGGGTCGGCAGGTTCAGGGACCGGGTCGTGGCCTTCGTCACCGGGCGGCCCGCGCCCGAGAACGAGCTGCGGACCGCGCTGGAGAGCGGGGTGGAGGCGCTGATCAGGGCCTCGGCCGACGGCGCCGCCGAACGCCTCCTGGAGTCGTGGTCGTCGCACCCCTCGGGACGTGCCCTGCTGGAGCGCGAGGGCGTCGCCGTCGCCGGACGTCTCGGCCGGGCCTCCACCGACCTGCCCGTCAGGGCGGAGGAGGCCGTCAGGGGCTGGCAGTCGTACGTGCTCGACCTGGTCCGCGAGGAGGGGGCGGACCGGCGCACCACCGCCCGCGTCACCTCGTTCGGCCTCAACGGGGCCGGGCTGCTGCTGATGATCGCGGTGTTCGCCTCGACCGGCGGCCTGACCGGCATCGAGGTCGGTATCGCCGGAGGCACCAGCGTGCTCAGCCAGAAGGTCCTGGAGGCCGTCTTCGGCGACCAGGCCGTCCGCGACCTCACCGTCAAGGCCCGTTCCGACCTGCGCGCCCGCGTGGCGATCCTCCTCGGCCAGGACGCCGACCGCTTCACCGACCTGCTGGACGCCGTCCAGCCCCCCGAGGGCACCGCCCCCGCCCTCCGCGCCACCGCCGACGCCGTACGCGAGCACCTGCGCGAGCTCCCCGTCGCGGACCGCCGGGCCGCCCTCCCCGCGGGTTCCGTCCCGATGGCCGTGGGAGAGTCCCGGAGACCACCCGACGGCCTTCCGCGCATGACCGGCACGGGTACGGGAGAGGCGGGCCAGGCGTGAAGCTGCTGCGACGAGAGAAGACGGTCTCGCTGGACGACCGGCTGACGGCGCTGGCACGCGCCGCCGACCTGGCCGACGGGCGGCTGGACGCCGAGGCGGTCGCCGCCGCACGCTCGGTGATCTCCCGCGCCGGGGTACGGGCGAGCCTGTCGGTCGACCACACCGCGGTCGCGCTGGCGGGAGCCACGGGCAGCGGCAAGTCCTCGCTGTTCAACCTCCTGTCGGGCACCTCGCTCGCCACGGTCGGCGTCACCCGCCCGACCACCTCGGCCGCCCAGGCCGCCCTCTGGGAGGGCGCCGGTGCGGGGCCGCTGCTCGACTGGCTGGAGATCCCCCGCCGCCACGAGCTTCTCGACCCCTCCGGCCAGTCCGCCCGGAGCCCATGGCACGAAAACGGCGAGACGCCCCGGCCCGGCATCGGGCGACCGGCTGGAACGGATGTCTCCGAACGGATACCCGGCATGGATGGGCAGGCGCCGGGCATGGACGGGGAGGCCGCAGGGCTGATCCTGCTCGACCTGCCCGACCACGACTCGATCGAGCCGTCGCACCGGCTGGAGGTCGACAGGCTCGTCGAGCTGGTCGACCTGCTGGTGTGGGTGCTCGACCCGCAGAAGTACGCCGACGCGGCCGTCCACGACCGCTACCTCAGGCCGCTGGCCCGGCACCGGGACGTCATGGTCGTCGTTCTCAACCAGATCGACCGGCTCTCCCCGGCCGCCGCCGAGCGGTGCCTGAAGGACCTCCGGCGGCTCCTCGACGAGGACGGCCTGACCGGCGTTCCGGTGGTCGGGGTGTCCACCCGCACCGGCGCGGGCGTCCCCGAGCTGCGCTCGCTGCTCACCTCCCGGGTCGCCGACCGGCGCTCCTGGTCCGCCCGTCTCGCCGCCGACGCGGGCATGGCCGCCGACGCGCTCCGCCAGGCGTCCGGCGTCTCCTCAGGGGAGGACCTTCCCGGCGTCGCGAAGAGGCCGGACGGCCTGGCGAGGTCGCTGAGGGACGCGCTGTCGCAGGCCGCGGGGGTGCCGGTCGTCGTCGAGGCCGTGGCCAAGTCCCACCGGCACCGCTCGGTCGCCGCCACCGGGTGGCCGCCCACCCGGTGGATCCGCCGTTTCAGGCCCGACCCGCTCCGCCGTCTCCGCCTGGACGCCACGAGCCGGTCCGCCGGAGAACCGGTGATACCGGGGAAGCCGGGAGAGCCGGGGAACGTCGTCGGAAGGACGTCCATCCCCGTCGCGACCGTCGTCCAGCGTTCCCGGATGGACACCGCCATCCGCGAGACCGCAGGGGCCGCCGCCGAGGGGCTTCCCGCGCCGTGGGCCACCGCCGTACGGCAGGCGGCGAGGTCACGCGGGGACGAGCTGGAGGACGGCCTGGACCGGGCGGTGGCCACCACCTCGCTCGGGGTCTCCCGGCGGCCCCTGTGGTGGCGGGTGGCCGGGCTGGCGCAGTGGCTGGTGCTCGCGACGATGCTCGCCGGGGGGATCTGGCTGCTCGCCCTGGTCGCCCTCGACTATCTCCGGCTTCCGCAGCTCTACATGCCGACCGTGGGAGAGCTGCCCTGGCCCACCACACTGCTGGCCGGGGGCGTCCTGCTCGGCCTGCTGATCGCGTTGCTCTCGCGCGTGGCCGCCTGGCTCGGCGGACGGCGCCGGGCCCGCAAGGCGGCGAAGGCGCTGCGGGCGAGCGTCGACAGCGTCGGCCGCGAGCTGGTGCTGGATCCCGTGGGGGAGGAGCTGACCCGGTACCAGCACTTCACCGAGGCGGTCACGGTGGCCGGAGACGGGGCTCGCGGGTAGTCGGACGGCACAGCCGTGTGGCCGTGCGTACCAGCCCGGCGAGGGCGAGGGAGCGGCTGTGCGCGGGCCAGGCGATGTGGGTGACGACGGGAGGCGCGTCGGTCAGGGGGACGGCGGTGTGCTCGGCCCACAGCCAGGCGCAGGCGGAGTCGGGGAAGATGGCCACGGTGCGTCCGAGGGCGATCAGCTGGGCCAGCTGCGTCTGGTCGCGGATCTCGGGGCCGGGGCCGGGCGGGTATATGCCGTGGCGGGGCCAGCGGGCGAGCGGAAGGCCGGGGACGTCGCCGATGTCGGCCAGGGACAGGCTCTCGCGGGCGGCGAGGGGGTGCGCGGCGGGCAGGACGGCGACCTGCCCCTCGCTCAGCAGTACCTCGCTGTCGAACCCGGCGAGGGAGTTGAACGGCGCGTGCATGAGCGCCACGTCGGCGCGGCCGTCGCGCAACAGCTCCTCCTGCTCGCAGATGCCGCACGGCAGCACCTCGATCTCGGCGGCGTCGGGCTCGGCCGCGTAGGCGTCGAGAAGCCTCTGCAGCAGCTCGTGAGAACCGGCGGCCTTCACCGCCAGCACCAGGTGACCGCGGGGGCCGCCAGGATCGTCGGCGCCACCGGCGCGACGGGTGCGGCGGGCGGCGGCGGTGGTCGCGTCGAGGGCCGCGCGGCCCTCGTGCAGCAGCACCTCTCCGGCGCCGGTCAGGGAGACACCTCGGCGGTCGCGTTCCAGCAGGGAGACGCCGAGGCGCCGTTCGAGCTGCTGGATCGCCCGGGACAGCGGTGGCTGGGCCATACCGAGGCGCTCGGCGGCGCGGCCGAAGTGCAGCTCCTCGGCGACGGCCACGAAGTATCTCAACTCGCGGGTCTCCAGGGTGTCCACGGCCACAGCGTAATCCAGTGATACCTGCCGGGTATCACAGGGCACCGGATCGGTGTTGGATGCGCCACTCGTCCGAGGGCGACCATCGACGGCATGAGCGAAACGAGGATCGCGCTGGTGACCGGCGCGAACAAGGGAATCGGGTACGAGATCGCGGCCGGGCTGGGCGCTCTCGGGTACCGCGTGGGCGTGGGGGCCCGCGACGAGGCCCGGCGCGAGTCCGCCGTCGGGAAGCTGCGCGCCGCCGGGGTGGACGCGTTCGGGGTGCCGCTGGACGTGACCGGCGACCGGAGCGTCACCGACGCCGCGGAACTCGTCGAACGGCGGGCCGGGCGGCTGGACGTCCTGGTCAACAACGCCGGGATCTCCGGAGAGATGGGGCCGGGGTGGGTGCAGGACCCGACCGCGCTCAACCTCGACGTGGTACGCGCGGTCGTGGAGACCAACGTCATCGGTGTCATCCGGGTGACCAACGCGATGCTGCCGCTGCTGCGGCGCTCGACGTCGCCACGCGTCGTCAACGTCTCCAGTGCCGTCGCCTCCCTGACCCGGCAGGCGGACCCGGACATCGAGGTCGGCCCCGTCATGGCGGCCTACTCGCCGTCGAAGTCGTTCCTCAACGCCGTCACCGTGCAGTACGCCCGGTGGTTCGCCGACACGAACATCCTGGTCAACGCCGCCTGTCCGGGCCTGGTCGCGACCGACTTCACCGGCTTCTTCGGACCCCGTACTCCCGAACAGGGCGCGGCCACGGCGATCCGGCTCGCCACGCTGCCCGACGGCGGCCCGTCCGGTTCGTTCTTCGAGGACGACGGCGTCATTCCCTGGTGACCCCGGACCTGTCGTGACCATGCTGTGAGGCCGCCCTCGCGTCAGGGCAAGTCAGGGCAAGTCACAGGCAGGCCAGTTTGATTTTCCGTGCCTGCCGCCAAACCCCCTTGAAGGGGGCGCTAGGGGGTGAACAAGGGCTGACGGGGTCAAGGGGCGCACGCCACAGTTGCGGTGACGGGGGGCTGGGGGGCGCCGGTGACGGCGTCGTGATGATCCTGTGCGGGTGGTCGATCGGGCGGCGGGGACGTGCGTCCGCGCCCGGCGCGCAGCCCCGGTGAGCCCCATACCGCCGGTATGCCGTGTGCTGCCGGCCAACGGGAGGAGCGACATGCGACGACTATGGAGGAGGGCGGCCTTAGGGCTGGCCGTCTGCGGTGCCATCGGTACCGGCCTGATACCGCAGGCGGCGGGCGCGGACAGGACGGCCGCCGCGGGGGCGGCGGCCTCGGTCATCCCGGTCGCGGGGCTGGAGCGACCGGTGCGGATGGTGGTGGACCGGTGGGGTGTGCCGCACATCTACGCGGAGAACACCGCCGACCTGTACCTCGCGCAGGGATTCAACGTCGCCCGCGACCGGCTGTTCCAGATCGACCTGTGGCGCCGCCGCGGCCTCGGACTCCTGTCCGACGTGCTCGGCCCCGCCTATCTCAAGCAGGACCAGGCGGCCAGGCTGTTCCTCTACCGGGGGGACATGGCGAAGGAGTGGGAGAGCTACGGCCCCGACGCGAAGAAGGCGGCCACCCAGTTCACCGAGGGGATCAACGCCTACGTCGACTGGCTGAAGCGCAACCCGGAGGCGGTGCCGCCGGAGTTCCGTGAGGTGGGGTACGCTCCCGCGCGCTGGTCTCCCGAGGACGTCGTCCGGATCCGCACCCACAGCCTGGTGGTGAACCTGACCTCCGAGGTCGACCGCGCCCGCGCCGTCTGCGCGGGTGGCATCGGCGTCGACCCGCTCGTGCGCAAGCTCCAGCCCGAGTGGAAGACCGTCGTGCCCGACGGGTTCGACCCGTGCGCGCTGCCCGCGGACGTGCTCGGCACCTACCAGCTCGCCACCCAGAGCGTCGTCTTCCAGAACGGTCAGGTCCGTACGGTGCCCGACCCGCCGGGTCCCGCCCTCTCCGAGGGCAGCAACGCCTGGGCCGTCGCACCGTCGCGCAGCACGACGGGCCGCCCGATCTTGGCCAGCGACCCGCACCGGGTGATGAAGGCCCCCGCGCTGCGCTACATCACCCACCTGTCGGCACCCGGCCTCGACGTGATCGGGGCGGGGGAGCCCGCGCTGCCCGGCATCTCCATCGGGCACAACGGGACCGTGGCGTTCGGGCTGACCATCTTCGGCGTCGACCAGGAGGACCTCTACGTCTACAAGCTCGACCCCAACGACCAGGGACGCTACCGGTACGGCCAGGGATGGGAGCGCTTCAGGACCGTCACGGAGAACGTGCCGGTCGCCGGTCAGGCGGCACAGCCCACCGAGCTGTCGTTCACCCGCCACGGCCCGGTCATCAAGGTCGACCGGGAGCGGAACCTCGCCTACGCCCTGCGGTCGACCTGGCTGCAGCCGGGCACGACGCCCTACTTCGGCAGCATGAAGTACATGCGCGCGCGTAACTGGAACGAGTTCACCTCGACGATGCGCACCTGGGGCGGGCCGCCGGAGAACCAGATCTACGCCGACACCGCGGGCAACGTCGGCTGGGTCCCCGGTGGTATGGCTCCCAAGAGGATCGGCTACGACGGCCTGATGCCCGTCCCGGGAGACGGCCGCTACGAGTGGGACGGCTTCCACGACGGCGCCCGCCTGCCCCGTTCCTACAACCCGGCCAACGGGATCGTCGCCTCCGCGAACGAGTTCAACATGCCCGAGAACCACCCGCTGAAGGTCGGGTTCGACTCGTGGGCCTTCCCGTACCGGCACGAGCGCATCGTCGAGGCGCTCTCCTCCAAGCCGCGCACCTCGCTCAAGGACTCGACGGCGCTGCAGAGCGACAAGGTCTCCATCCCGGCCCGCAGGCTGGTGAAGCTGCTCGCCGGAATCAAGAGCGACGAGCCGTCGACGGCACGGGCGCTCGAACTGCTCCGCACCTACGACGCGGTCACGAGCGCGGACTCGGCGCGGGCCGCCCTGTTCGAGACGTGGTTCACCAGCCACCTGCAACCGGCGTTCGCCCGTGAGGTGCTGCCGGAGAACGTGGCGAAGCAGATCTTCATCCATGACCCGCTGCTGCTCTTCGAGGCCATGGACAACCCGGACCAGTGGTTCGGCAGCGGGGGAGCGGCGGTGCGGGATCGCATCCTCCGGACCTCGCTCGCCGCGGCCTACAACGAGCTGACCGTCAAGCTCGGCCCCGACCCGGCCGCCTGGAAGTGGGGCGACATCCAGAAGCTCACGTTCGGGCACCCGACCGGCAAGGACGTGGGCCCCTTCCCGCGCGGTGGTTCCTGGAACACCGTGGACGCGTCGAACTACCTGCCGTTCACCTACGCCCCCCTGTCGGGCGCCACGTTCAAGATGGTGCTCGACGTCGGAGCCTGGGACAAGTCTCAGGCGATCAACGCGCCCGGCCAGTCGGGTGACCCGCGGAGCCCGCACTACAGCGACCTGGCGGGGCAGTGGCAGCGAGGGGAGTATTTCCCGCTGCTCTACAGCCGCGCCGCCGTGGAACTCAACGCGAAGGACCGGTTCCTGCTCACCCCGGGTCGCTAGATGATCCTCTGATCTGGACGACCCTTTGAGATCGAGCGCCTCCTGGGCGAAGGGAGACGGACCCTGAGAAGGGATTCCGGTATCCGTCTCGCAGGAGGCGCTCATCCGCGTCCGCTCTCACTGCCGCGCGGCACCGCTCCGAGCCGGTCGCGCGTCATGTGGGGGAAGCGCGTCAGGGGGTGAGATTCACGTAGTAGCTCGAATAGCCGTTCAGGTCGATCAGCCGGGTGCCGACGAGCCTGGCGGAGGTGCTGCCGATGTTGACGCAGGAGTCGAAGGCGTTCTGGTAGACGTACATCGGGCCGTAGGCGCCGGTCCAGACGGCGCCGTTGGCCGCTTCCGCGTAGTAGGAGGCGTAGCGGTTGCCGGTGTTGAGGACGAACGCCTCACCGCCGGGATCGATGGGCCACCAGCCCCGGGTGCCCCACTGGCCGTAGTCGCGGCAGCCGTCGGGGCTGTAGAACATGATCGCGACCCACACCTTGGAGGTGTAGCGGTTACGGAAGTGCAGCTGCATCCCTACTCCTCCGGCTCGGTGAATCGCAGGGCGAGGGGCCTGTCGTCGATCGGCTCTTCGGCCAGGGGAGGCAGGTGGTCGTCGGTCTTCGCGACCACGGCGGCCCGGTCGGCCGCTCCCGGTCGCTCGTTCGTCTCGCCCGTGTTGGCCGACGCCGCGTCCGCGAACGCCACCCGGGGATCGGGAGGACGCTCAGTGCCGTTGTCAGGCATGTGGCTCACCTACATTCGTCGAGTTCGTAGAGTGATCGCCTGACAACATACAGTCACCTCCAAGGGCATGTAAAGAATCGTTTTCACTTCCGGTCGCACAAAAGGGCAGGTAGAGCTGTCCCCGAGAGGGTGGCGGGCCAAGGGGCGTCGCGCGGCCATGGGCGAACCGTGCCGGACCCTCGCGGGAACGTCGTCAGCGAGCTCCGGGAGCCCGGCCGGGGAAGAGGTCGTCGTTCCTCAGGGTGGTGAGGAAGGCGTTCCACTGGTGGGGGGTGAGGATGAGGGCGGGGCCGTTTCGGTCCTTGCTGTCGCGGACGCCTCGGTGTCCGCCGGACAGCTTCGCGACCTCTACGCAGTCGCTCCCGTCATGACCGGACAGGCTGGATTTGCGCCACTGGAGCATGTCGTCTTCTCCTGGATGACGTCGTGGGGTCAGATGAGCTCGCCGTTCTTCAGGGTGGTGAGGAAGGCGTTCCACTGGTGGGGGGTGAGGATGAGGGCGGGGCCGTTTCGGTCTTTACTGTCGCGGACGCCTCGGTGTCCGCCGGACAGCTTCGCGACCTCTACGCAGTTGCTTCCGTCACCACCGGACAGGGTGGACTTGCGCCACTGGGTGTTGTGGAGTTCCTGGGTGAGGTCGTCCATCTCCGCATCGCCTCCTTGATCATGCTGAGTGACTCGCGTCGGGGCAGGGCATCCGACCGGATCACGCTGTGCCTGAATGCTAGCCCTTTCACCTCCTCAGGCCGATCGCTTACTCGATCCCCGGTGCTTTGGGAGTCGATGTAAGCCACTGGAGGCGCTCCTCCGGGCATGCTCGCGATGACGAAGCCACCGAGCAGGCCGACAGTACTGTAAGCCGCGTAGGGAAGCACCTGAAGTGATATGTATGGGCTTTCCCCAAGCTCCAGAAGATGTTGGAGCTGACGCCTCATTGTTTCCGCGTCTCCTACCGGCCGATGTAAGACACTCTCGTCCAGCACCACCCACATCATGGGTGGTCTGAGCCTTTTAAGGATGTTCTGCCGGTCCAATCGAGCCCCCAAGCGTTCTTCCGCCTGCTCCTCGGTGGTGTCCGGCTCATTACGGATCAGGGCCAGGGCGTAGCTCTCCACCTGTAGCAAGCCAGGGATCATGGATAGCTCCCAGGTGTGCAGGGCCTCCGCCTCGCGTTCGAACTCCAGCCAGGGGCGGAACCAGAGGGGAAGCTGGGTCGCGGCGCGGTTCAGGCGGTCGAGCAGGTTCGTGAGCTCCGATCCCGTGTTGAGGAGGTGGTCCGCTCCGCGTGCCAGCTCCAGGGTCGGCGCTCGGTGGCCATTCTCGATCATGCTCAGCTGGCTGACCGACATGTGGAGCGAGAAGCAGAGTCTTTGCTGGGTGAATCCCGCCAAAAGTCGGAATTTGCGTAGCTCTGCACCGAACTGAATGCGCGGGGACGCGTATGGATCCTGTTCCGAGGGGGCGTTCATTTCCGGGCTCCTCTCGTGGGGTGCGGCCCATTGTCCTGGGAATTCGCCTGGCCGCGCGAGGGGGTTCCCACGATTGTGAACACATCGCGAACACGATTCCCCGCCCCGGTTTCCCAGCTGTTCGCGACCGTCTGAGAGCCACACCGCTATCTCGGCCAACGGCCCGGACAAAACGGAGAACCAGCCAAATTCAACCGGAAGAGGCGGCCCAATGCCCCCAAAGATCTTTGACAAGATAAACCTGCCCGGCAGTCCCGAATTCGCCTCGCGGGCGCGTGGCGACGAATGACATCGCGAGGTCGCGGCTGGCGGCGGCACCGTCGAGCCCGGGCCGGGCGGGAGCTTCGTCGCTTCTGCTATAGTGCATAACGCAATATAGAGGAAGGCATCACTGTGGCGCGACGTCCTGATCTGGTTGGCCTGACCGTGCTGGCCATGCTCTCGGTGCGCGCCAGTCACCCCTACGAGCTGCACCGCTTCATCGTCGACACGCACAAGGACTACGTGACGGGGCTGCCCAGGAGCCTCTACCACGCGGTCGAGAAGCTCGCCGGTGAGGATCTGATCGTCCCGGTCGAGACCAGCAGGGACGGCCGCCGACCGGAGCGTACGGTCTACGAGATCACCGACGAGGGGCGCGGAGAGCTGTCGACCAGGCTCCGGGTGCTCCTTGAGAGCCCCGGCCCCGACCGCCGTACGTTCACCGCGGCCGTCTCCCTCGTCGGCGCCCTGCCGGTGCCCGACGCGCTGCGCGCCCTGCGTGCCAGGGCCGCGACGATCGAAGGGCTGGTGGCCGGGATGGACGCTCACCTGCGCGCCATGAAGGACGGCGGCCTGCCCGACATCCTGATGATCGAGGTCGACTACGAGCGCACGCTGAACGAGGCCGAGCTGACCTGGGTGCGGCGCTTCGTCGCCCGCCTGGAATCCGGGGAGCTCGACTGGTCGGGCATCGTCAGGCAGGGCCCGCTGTCGCGAATGTTCGACGAACCACTCGACCAACCATGAGAAAGCGGCTGCCGGGGTGCGTCAACACCCCGGCAGCCGGATCCCAACAAGGCGCCTGCCCTGTCCGGACTCACAACCTCCAGGATAGGCGCCGCGACCATGAGGAACCGCGCCATGTCCGTGAACACGGAGATCACCGGCCTGCTCACCCGCCTCGCCGAGGCGTGGAACGCGGGCGACGCCACCGCCTACGCCGCCCTCTTCACCGAGGACGCCGACTACATCGCCTTCAACGGCACGCACAGTGAGGGGCGGGCGGCCATCGAGTCCTCGCATCGCTGGCTCTTCGACGGCCCGCTCAAGGGCTCCACCATGTCCGCCCCGGACGGCCGGGTCAAGGTCAAACCGCTGGCCGACGCGGCGGTCCTGGTGATCTCGGGAGGCGGCACCGACCTGGCGGGCGAGCTTCGCGCGTCGATCGTCTCCTTCACCGCCGTCAGCACGCCCGAAGGGTGGCGGTTCGCCTCCTTCCAGAACACCAGGGTGGCGCGGTGACGGGGCGGAAGCTGCTCGTCGAGGTCGTCGAGGCGCCGGTCGCCGTGGTCTTCGACGACCTGGCCCAGGTGTTGTTGCCCGGCGATCGGCGCACCGGCCGTTTCACCGTCGAGGACCTGCCCGGTCACACCTCCGCCGTGGAGGTCGCCGGTCACACCATCTCCCTTCAGGGCGGCTGGTGGTACCGGGGCGAGTGGAGCGTCGAACCGCACCCCCGGGGCGCGCTGCTCGTGCACCGGGTCTTCAACGTCGCGCAGTGGATGCGGTGGGGCGTGCCGCTGGCCAACCGCCTCTTCATCGGCTTCGCCGACAGGACGAGGCAGGGGTTCGCCGAGGGTCTCGTCCAGACAGGACGGCGCCTGGGCTGTTCCACCCATCTGGCCTGATCGATCCGGCGACTCCGCGCGACCTCACAGGACGCCATCAGGGCGCGGCCGGGCCGTAGCCGCGCCCTGGCGGCATGGGCGGGAGGCTCGCCCGTCACCGACAATTTTTTTTGTATTGACGGTTGAAGTCGTCGGCCGCTATCGTCGAAGTATGTTCGAAGTCGTCGGGGTGGTCGAAGAGGCCGGTGCCGCCGAGGTGGCGCCTGAGCCGATTCGGGCGCGGCTGCCAGTGCCGCCGGTGGAGTCGGTGGAGCTGGCGAAGCCGCACTCGGCGACCGGCCCGGCGGCGATCACCGGCTCATCGTCGCCATCCACCCGAGTCTGAGCTCGGACACCGTGCCGCGGATCGACGCGGGCGGCAATGACACCAAGGAGTCCTGCATGTCGCACGAGTTCCGTCTCACCCATGACCTCGACCTCCAGGCCACCCCCGAGCAGGTCTGGGAGGCGATCGCGACCGGCCCCGGCGTCGACTCGTGGTTCATGGGCAAGAACGAGATCGAGCCCCGCGAGGGCGGTACGGCGTCCATGGAGATGCCCGGCTTCACCGGTGAGTCCACGATCACCGCCTGGGAGCCCCCGCACCGGTTCGCCTACCGCGGGACGCCCGGCGAGGACGGCGCGTTCATGGCGTTCGAATATCTCGTCGAGGGCCGTGACGGTGGCGGCACCGTGCTGAGGTTCGTGCACAGCGGCGTCCTGACCGGCGACTGGGAGGCGGAGTACGACGCGCTCCGCAAGGGCAACCCGCTCTACCTGCGGACCCTCGCCCGGTATCTGGAGCACTTCCCGGGCCGCACCGCCGTTCCGGTCGCCGCGTTCGGCCCGCAGCAGCCCGACCAGGACGTGGTCTGGGCCGGGCTCACCCGCGCGGTCGGCCTGTCCGAGCAGGTCAGCGAGGGTGACAAGGTGCACTTCACGGTCGCGGGCCAGACCGTCGACGGCGTGGTCGACACGGTGCTCGCCCCCGGTTTCCTGGGGGTGCGGACCGACGACGCGCTGTTGCGGTTCGTCGGAGGCGGTGGCGTCATCATGACCGGCCACCACATCTTCGCCGACGTCGACCCGGCCGACGCCGAGCGGACCTGGGGCGCGTGGCTCGCGTCCGTCTACGCCTGAGCCGCTCGCTCCGCCGCCGTCCAGGCACGGGTCCTCGAAGGGGCGTCCGCCCGAGCCGCCGCCCGCCGCCCTTTCACCGAGGGGCGGCGGGCGGCGGACGTACGGCGTGGTCGGCGACTTCGGCCCGCCGCGCCGGGGCGGCGCCTCGTGCCGGTCACCGGCGGACGGCATCGAGGGGGCGGGTCGAGGGGGGACGGCGGCCGGGGCCGTGGCCTCCCCGGCCACAGCACGGCGACGGTGGCGATCGCGGAGATCGTCAGCAGGACGCCCAGCAGGAATTCGGGAAGCGCGGTGATCGACATCGAGTCCTCCTCCGACCTCGCGGTGATCACGTGACGACGAGGACGAAGGTCTTCCCACACCCCCGGGTCCCCCGGGGGCCACCCCGCCGGGTCCCCCCGCGTGCGGGGACCGTGCTGACGATCGGGGTGTCGGACGGTGGGTACTCCCCTCCGTGCTGATTCCACTATTCGCGCGGTTCGGGCCCCAGTCAAATATCCCCGGGGTAGAAGACCGCACGTGGGCCGGTCTAACCTGGGACCACGAGGGGAGTACTTCCCAAGAGCCGATCCGGTCAGTACGGACGTTTCGCAACGTCCCCGGACGGCCGCCCGTGGGTGCGGGCGAAGGAGACCTCGAACAGCCGAGCGCGTTCGAGGAGGGTTCATGCCCGCTGAGACTGTCCTGCCAGCAGTAGATCTTGAAACGATCGGTTCACCGCAACTGTGGACGATCACCGTGGCCGCCCTGATGTTGCTGCTGGCCGTGGACTTCGCGGTGACCCGGCGCCCGCACGAGGTGCGGATGCGCGAGGCGGTGGGCTGGTCGATCTTCTACCTGGCACTGCCGCTGATCTTCGGCGTCTACGTGTGGGGGGCCTTCGGGTCCGACGTGGCGACGGAGTTCTTCACCGGCTACGTGGTGGAGAAGTCACTGTCGGTCGACAACCTGTTCGTGTTCATGCTGCTGCTGTCGGCCTTCGCGGTCCCGGCCGCGCTGGCCCAGCGCGTCCTGCTGTACGGCATCGTCGGAGCCCTGGTGCTGCGCGCGATCTTCATCGCGCTGGGGGCGGCCGTCCTGCAGAGCGGCACCTGGGCGTTCCTGCTGTTCGGCGGGATACTGATCGTCACCGCCTGGAAGATCCTCAAGGACGCGCTGGGCGGGCAGGAGCACAAGGTCGACATCTCCGCCATGCGCTCGGTCCGGCTGCTGCGGCGCTTCATGCCGGTCACCGAGGACTACCACGGCTCCCGCCTGGTCGTCCGCCAGGACGGCCGCCGCGCCCTGACCCCGCTGGCGCTGGCCATCGTGGCCGTCTTCGCCACCGACATCGTCTTCGCCGTCGACTCGGTGCCCGCGGTGTACGGCGTCACCGAGGACCCCTTCATCGTCTTCGCCACCAACGCCTTCGCCCTGCTGGGCCTGCGGGCGCTCTACTTCGTGCTCATGGGCGTCCTGACGAAGCTGCGCCACCTGAACCACGGGCTCAGCGTCATCCTGGCCTTCATCGGGATCAAGCTCGTCCTGCACTGGGCGCACGGCATCTGGGCGTGGGTCCCGGAGATCCCCACCCTGGCCTCGCTGGGGGTCATCATCGCCGTCCTGGTCACCGTCACGATCACGAGCGTGCTCGCCAACCGCCGCGACGCGAAGCCCGCCTCCTCACCCGCCGACCGCGAGCTCTCACCCGCGGAACGCGAAACCCGCTCGCGGTCGACGCCCTGACACCACAGGCCGGGACCTTCCCGGAAGGCGCGGTGGCGGCGCACCCTCGTGCGGGCACCGACCTGTGGCGGGTGAAGCCGAGGTCGCCTCTTCACCGGTGGCGGAAACCGGTGAAGAGGTGACCGTCAGGCCGCCGTCATCGGTAGCGGAAGCCGTCGAAGAAGCGGCGGAAGACGCCGCCGACGCGGGGCAGGGGCTCGGCCGGTGGTGGCGCCTGCGCGCGCTGCCTGGCGATGGGCTGGTCGTAGTCGGTCCGCGCGATGGCGTCGAGGACCTGCTGCTCGTCGAAGTCCTCGGACCCCTCGATCACGGGGACGAAACCGACCAGCATCCCGTTGCGCATCACCTGGGCTTCGAGGCCCGCGGTGCCGTCGGTGTCCCACTCGGCCTCGCGCCCGTCGGGCAGTGACACGCGTATCCCGAACTGATACACGCCGACCCTCGCCAGGTGCCCGTCTATGCCACGATCGCGCAGCGCGTCAACGATGCGTCGTGCCCGGTTCTCTTCCACCCCTCCCAGGATAGGTCGGCCGGATCCCGTCCGGCGGAGTCCGACGGCGGCCGGTGAACCGGAGGATCCCTCACTCCGAGTCCGTGGCGGACAGTAACCCATCCAAAATGGCGTGATAACACATATATCGCATGCTTTGCGGGTGATTACGTGCGCCCAGCCGGGCGACAGGCAGCCGCAGACCCGCGCGCCCTGATTCCCCGGCTCACGACCGGTCCCGCCTCGCGTCCGCCACCTCCGGGTGGGCGCGGGGCGGGCCGCTGTATGCGCAAGAAGATCGGCCTGGCCACCGCCCTGCTGCACGCGCCGAGGCTGCTCGTGCTCGACGAGCACCCGGTATCCACCGGATCCTGCGCGGTTTCGTGGCCGGTTATCTCAAGGTGCCGGAGAGCCCGACGCGCGTGGTTCCTGGCCCTCTACCTGCCGTCGTGGCTGCAGTGGCCCACGATCGTGTTCATGGTCCTGCTGGGGGTGGCCGTCTACACGACGGGCGCGGTCCTCTCCTACCGCAGAGGGAAGGCTCCGACGGTCAGCGGTGAACTCGGTGGCGAACTCAGCGCTGAACTCAGTGGTGAACGATGAGCCACGTCGCGACGGCGGTGACGGTCTCCGAGCGGTTGCCGATGATGTGGGGGCGGCTGCACGGGAAGGTGATGGAGTCGCCCTCGGCGAGGGTGACGACCTCCGACTCGAAGTCGATGGTCAGCTCACCCCGGGTCACGGTCCCGACCTCGTACCCCTCGTGCTTGAGGAAGTGGCCGTGGGCGTTGGAGATCGAGCCCGGCGGATAGGTCGACTCGAAGAACTCGACGTCGGGTGAGGGCGTGGGCGAGAGCCTGCGGAAGGTGATGCCGCCGCTCAGCCGGATGGGGGCGACCTCCCACGAGCGCCGGATGGCGAACCGTCCGGCGGGTGTGTCCTGCCCCGCCGGGTCGGCTCCGGCCACCTCCGTGGTGTCGAACACGGCCGCGAGCGGCACGCCGATCGCGGACACGAAGGCGATGAGCCTGCTGACGGACGGCCGCATCGTGCCGAGCTCGATCTGGGAGACCGCGCTGGCCGAGATGCCGAGCTCGCGCGCCAGGGCGCGCAGCGACATTCCCGACCGGAGCCGCAGCTCGCGGAGCCTCCGGCCGAGGTGCTCGTTCGTGATCGCCTCGATCTCCACGCCGGGTTCCGGGGTCATGGCTGTCACGGCCTCCACACCAATTGTCACGAGGGGGTACGGGGAGACGCTCCGGCCGTCACGGCCTTCACATCAATTGTCACAAGGCCTTTACGCGGGCGAAATTAGGGCTCGGGTGTCAAGGCATACATTGACGGCAGCTGTTAAGTGACCACTTAACAGCCCACGCCACAGCCTCAGCCACAGCTCCCGCGGCGACCTCAGCCAAGCCCGCGCCGCGGCCCGTCACGTGACTCCGACCGGTCGCCACGGCCCCGCCGACACGCCATTCTCGCCGATCCTCCGAAGCCGATCCCCGAGCTGATCTCCGACCCGATCACCGGGCCGGTTCTCCGAGCTGATCTCCGACCCGATCACCGGGCCGGTTCTCCGAGCCGAGCCCCGCGTCGATCCCCGAGCCGACTCCTGGGCCGAGCCCCGAGTCGAGTCCCGAGCATCTTCCGCTTTGGCACACCCGCGCGCGGGACACACCGGTTCCCGCACCGTACCCCCCACGGAAGCCGACAATGACCGAACACAGCGCACCGTCCCAGCCGAAACTACACGACGTCGTCGAGGCGGCAGGCATGCCCGTCGGCGCCGGTCTCGTCAAGCCCGGCTACGACCCCCGGCTCGCGAACGAGGACCTGGCCCCGCTCCGCGAGCAGACGTGGTCCTCGTACAACATCTTCGCCTTCTGGATGTCCGACGTGCACAGCGTCGGCGGCTACGTCACCGCGGGCAGCCTGTTCGCCCTCGGGCTGGCGAGCTGGCAGGTCCTGTTCGCCCTGCTCGTGGGCATCGTCATCGTGAACGTGTTCTGCAACCTGGTCGCCAAGCCGAGCCAGGTCACCGGCGTGCCGTACCCGGTCATCAACCGGGCGATCTTCGGGGTGCGCGGCGCGAACATCCCCGCCGTCATCCGCGGGCTCATCGCGATCGCCTGGTACGGGGTGCAGACCTACCTCGCCTCCCAGTCGCTCATCATCATCTTCCTCAAGTTCTGGCCCGCGTCGGCGTCGCTGAACGAGGGCGGCTTCCTCGGCCTGTCCCCGCTCGGCTACATCTGCTACGCGATCCTCTGGGTGGCCCAGGCGGCCGTGTTCTGGAAGGGCATGGAGGCGATCAGGCGGTTCATCGACTGGGCCGGGCCCGCCGTGTACGTCGTCATGGTCGTGCTCGCCGTCTATCTGGTCAGCCAGGCGGGCTGGGAGAACATCAGCCTGGATCTCTCCGGGGGCGAGAGCCTCGACTTCGGCGCGTCCATCCCGGTCATGCTCGGCGCGATCGCCCTCGTCGTCTCGTACTTCTCCGGACCGATGCTGAACTTCGGTGACTTCTCCCGGTACGGGAGGTCGTTCGCGTCGGTGAAGAAGGGCAACCTCCTCGGGCTGCCGGTCAACTTCCTGTTCTTCTCGCTGCTCACGGTGGTCACCGCGTCGGCGACCGTGCCCGTGTTCGGCGAGCTCATCACCGACCCCATCCACACGGTCGAGCGCATCGGCACGCCGTTCGCGATCCTGCTGGGCGGGCTCACCTTCGTCATCGCGACCATCGGCATCAACATCGTCGCGAACTTCATCTCCCCGGCGTTCGACTTCTCCAACGTGAACCCGCAGAAGATCAGCTGGCGGACCGGCGGCATGATCGCGGCGGTCGGCTCCGTGCTGCTCACGCCGTGGAACTGGTACAGCAACCCGGACGCCATCCACTACACGCTCGGCATCCTCGGCGCCCTGATCGGGCCGCTGTTCGGGATCCTGATCTCCGGCTACTACATCGTGAGCCGCCAGCGGGTGTGGGTGGACGACATGTTCACCCTCGAACCGACGGGCCGCTACTTCTTCCGGGGCGGCTACAACCCCAACGCGGTCTGGGCGACGGTGCTCAGCGGGGTCCCCGCGATCGCGTCGGTGCTGGTGCCGAAGATGCTGCTCGACCTGGGGCTCACCACGTCCGACGCGACGTGGATCGGCGACTACAGCTGGTTCGTCGGCTGCGGGCTCGGGTTCGTGGCGTTCACCGTACTGGAACGGATGTCGCCGAGGATCGGCGGTCTCGACCGGGACACCGAGCGGGTGTCGGACGGCACGGCCCTGGCCGGTTGATGACCCCCATCGGGATCCGGGTGATCAATCCCAACACCGCCCGGGCCATGACCGAGAGCATCGGCCGGTGCGCCCGGGCGGTCGCGGCGCCGTCCACCGTCGTCACGGCCGTCAACCCGGCCATGGGCCCCGAGTCGATCGAGAGCCACTACGACGAGGCCCTGGCCGTGCCGGGCCTGCTGGCGGAGATCGCGGCGGGCGAGGCGGCCGGGGCGGACGGGTACGTCATCGCCTGCTTCGGTGACCCCGGCCTCGACGCCGCCCGCGAGCTGGCCTCGGGGCCGGTGGTCGGGATCGCCGAGGCGGCCATGCACGCCGCCGTCCTGGTCGGCCGGAGCTTCAGCGTCGTGACGACCCTCGCCAGGACCACGGGCCGGGCGTGGGACCTCGCCACCCGGTACGGTTTCGCGGGCGCGTGCCGGGGGGTGCACGCCTGCGACATTCCCGTACTGGAGCTGGACGACCCGGCCTCGGACGCGCGGAAGGTGGTGACCGCCCTCTGCGCCGAGACCGTGGAGCGGGACGGATGCGACTCGATCGTGCTCGGCTGCGCGGGCATGGCCTCGTTCTGCGCGGACGTCTCCCGCGCGGTCGGCGTCCCCGTGATCGACGGCGTGGCCGTGGCGACCAAGCTCGTCGAGTCGCTGGTCTCCCTCGGCCTGCGGACGAGCACCCGGGGCGAGTTCGCCCCTCCCGGCCCCAAGAGGTACACGGGCCTGCTGCGCGACTTCTCCGTCTGACGCTCCCCGCGATCGCCCGGCGCCCCGGCCGAGCGGGCCCCAGAAGTGAGGGCTACGGGGGCGGGCGCAGTGTCGTCGCGGTGTCCTGGAGGGCGTTCAGCAGGGGGACGAGCAGGGGGTGCCGTTCCGCGCCCCGGCGTACGGCGGTGAAGACGCGGCGCTCGGGGCCGGGCACCGGGCGGATCACCACGCCGGACGGATCGGTGCCCCGCAGGGCCAGGCGCGGCACCATCGCCACCCCGGCCCCGGCGGCGGCCAGCGCGACCACCGCGCTGAAGTCGTCGGAGGAGTGGGCGAACTCGGGGGTGAAGCCCGCGTGCTCGCAGGCCAGGGCGATCACGTCGTGGCAGGGATTGCCCGGGTAGGGGCCGATCCAGGTCTCGCCCGACAGGTCCGCGACCGTCACCTCGCTCCCCGAGAGGCGATGGCCCCGGGGAAGCACCAGGTCGAACGGCTCGGAGTAGAGCGGGATGCGCGACAGCCGCCGGTCGTCCTCGGCCGGGGCGCCCCGGTACTCCACGGCCACGGCCGCGTCCACCGTGCCGTCCAGGACCATGGTCAGGCTCTGGTCGCCCTCGGCGTCCAGGACGCGCACCCGGATGCCGGGCTCCTTCTCCCGCAGGGCGCCGACGGCGGGAGCCACGACCAGGCCGATCGCGGTGGCGAAGGAGGCCAGCTTCACCTCGCCCGCCGTACCGGCCGTGTAGGCGGCGATGTCGGCCCCGGCCCGCTCCAACTGGGCGAGGATCTCGTTGGCGTGGTCGAGAAGGATGCGCCCGACGGCGGTGAGCCGCACGCCCCGGCCGTCGCGGTCGAGCAGCCGGTGGCCCACCTCGTGTTCCAGGGCGACGAGCTGCTGGGAGACCGCCGAGGGGGTGAGGTGCAGCGCGGCGGCGGCCGCGGTGACCGTGCGGTGGTCGGCCACCGCACGCAGGGTTCTGAGCCGCCGCGTGTCTATCACCTCTGTATTCTCGCCGAGGTTGCCGATGAACTGCGACAAATGCCCTTTTGTCGGTCATTGGCGAGTGCTTGATCACGGGCCGTTGTCACGGGTACCCCGCCCGCGGGCCGGTGGTCAGCCTCGGGCGGCGGCGAAGGCCGCCAGGGCGCGGTCGACGTCCTCGGTGGTGTGGGCCGCGGACAGCTGGACCCGGATGCGGGCCTGGCCGTTCGGGACCACGGGGTAGGAGAAGCCGATCACGTAGACGCCCAGTTCGAGCAGGCGTTCGGCCATCGCGGCGGCCTCGGCGGCGTCGCCGATCATCACCGGGACGATGGGGTGGTCACCGGGCAGGATGTCGAACCCGGCCTCGGTCATGCCGGTGCGGAACCGCTCGGTGTTGGCGCGCAGCCGCGTCCGCGCCTCGTCCGAGCCGCTGATCAGGTCGAGGACGCGCAGCGAGGCGGCGGCGATCACCGGGGCGAGGGAGTTGGAGAACAGGTAGGGGCGCGAGCGCTGGCGGAGCAGCTCGCAGATCTCCTTGCGCGCCGCCACGTAGCCGCCGCTGGCCCCGCCGAGCGCTTTGCCGAGCGTGCCGGTGAGGATGTCGACCCGGTCCCGTACGCCGTGCAGCTCGGGGGTGCCCCCGCCGTGCTCGCCGACGAAACCGACGGCGTGCGAGTCGTCGACCATCACCATGGCCCCGTACCGCTCCGCGAGGTCGCAGATCTCGCCCAGCGGCGCGACGTAGCCGTCCATGGAGAAGACGCCGTCGGTGACGATCAGCCTGCGCCGGGCGTCGGCGGACTCCTTGAGCCGCGCTTCCAGCTCGGCCATGTCGCGGTTGGCGTAGCGCAGGCGCCGCGCCTTGGACAGGCGGATGCCGTCGATGACGCTCGCGTGGTTGAGCGCGTCGGAGATCACCGCGTCGCGGTCGTCGAGCAGCGTCTCGAACACGCCGCCGTTGGCGTCGAAGCACGAGCTGTACAGGACGGTGTCCTCCTGGCCGAGGAACTCCGACAGCCGCGCCTCCAGCTCCTTGTGCACCTCCTGGGTGCCGCAGATGAAGCGGACCGACGCCATGCCGAAGCCCCAGCGGTCGAGGGCATCCTGCGCGGCGGCGACCACCTCGGGATGGTCGGCCAGGCCGAGGTAGTTGTTGGCGCAGAAGTTGAGAACCTCGCCGCCGCCCGCGACCGCGATCCCGGCGCGCTGCGGGGTGGTGATGACCCGCTCGGGCTTGAGCAGCCCGGCCTCGGCGATCTCGTTCAGGGTCGTACGGAAGTCGTCGCGGAGATTGTCGAACATCAGGCGGTCCAATCCGAGGTGGTCGTGCCGGTTCCGCTGTGGACGGTGCCGGACATCAGGCCGTCCAATCCAGGATGATCTTGCCGGTCCTGCCCCCGGCAGCGGTGTCGAAGGCCGCGTCGAAGTCGCGGTAGGAGAAGCGGTCGGTGATCACGGGGGAGAGGTCGAGGCCCTTCTCCAGGAGCACGGACATGGCGTACCACGTCTCGTACATCTCCCGGCCGTAGATGCCCTTGAGGGTGATCATCGAGGTCACGACCGTCGCGAAGTCGACGGCGAACTCCTCGGCGGGCAGGCCGAGCATCGCGATCTTCCCGCCGTGCGACATGGAGGCGATCATGTCGCGGAGCGCCTTCGGGTTGCCGGACATCTCCAGGCCCACGTCGAAGCCCTCGCGCATGCCCAGGCCGTCCATGCCCTCCTGGACGGACGTCTCGGCGACGTTCAGGGCCAGGGTGACCCCGAGCTTGCGGGCCAGCTCCAGCCGCTCCGGGCTGACGTCGGTGACGACCACGTTGCGGGCGCCCACGTGGGTGGCCACCGCGGCGGCCATCAGGCCGATCGGCCCGGCGCCGGAGATCAGCACGTCCTCGCCGACCATCGGGAACGTCAGGGCGGTGTGCACCGCGTTGCCGAACGGGTCGAAGATCGCGGCCACGTCGAGGTCGACCGGGACCCGGTGCACCCAGACGTTGGAGGCCGGGAGCGTCACGTACTCGGCGAAGGCGCCGTCGCGGTTCACCCCCAGCCCGATCGTGCTGCGGCACAGGTGCCGCCGTCCGGCCATGCAGTTGCGGCACTTGCCGCAGACCAGGTGTCCCTCGCCGCTGACCAGGTCGCCGGGGGCGATGTCCTCCACGCCCGGCGCCACCTCGACGACCTCGCCGCAGAACTCGTGGCCGATGACGAGCGGTGTGCGCAGCGTCTGCCGGGCCCACGCGTCGAAACTCCGGATGTGCAGGTCCGTGCCGCAGATTCCGGTGCGCAGCACCCTGATCAGCACCTCACCGGGGCCGACGGACGGTTCCGGCACGTCCGCCAGCCACAGGCCGGGTTCGGCCCTCTCCTTGACCAGCGCCTTCATAGCGGATCCCCCCTCAGTTCCGACCATACGCACTGTGCCCGGTCGCCTTCGGGGGTGTCCATCGCGGTTTTCTTAACCCCACCCACAGCGTTGCTTCACGCCAGGCTTCCGAGACCTGTCGATGTACCCGGGCCTTTGCCATCAAATCGGACAGGTGTCATCGGGCTCGGCGACGACCGGTTCCGGGTCGGTTCCGGATCAGGGCCGGGAATCCGGCGCCCCTTTCCGGGCGGCGACTTTCACTGATTGCAGTTGGAATATATCGCTCGGTAATCGGCCGTACATCGCTCGTGCGGATGCTTGTGCAAATCACAAGGACTTGTGCAAATCACAGGGAAAGGTATGCCATGACCGATCAGCCGCACTTCGCTCCGCCCACGGTGGGCGACCAGGTTCCCGTCACGGGCCTCAAGGACTGGGCGTTCGGCGCCCGGACGCTGCTGGACGGGTTCCACAGGAGGATGACGATCCTGGACAGGGAGAAGGACGGTGTCGAGCTCCTGATGAGGAGGCTGGTGAGCCTGGAGTCCTCGATCATCGGCGGCACGGGCGAGGGGAGCGCGCGGAGGGCGTTCATCACGTGGGTGGAGGAGAACGACGGGGGTGGCTGGGCCTACTACCTGACGAGGAAGGCCGAGGCGGAACGCCAGAAGTCCGAGGAGCAGGCGAAGAGACGACATGAGCTGATCACCGCCAGTGCCTCGGCGGAGGCCGTCAAGCTGCGCAACAAGTACCCCCTGGGGAAGGGGGCCACGGTCGGCACGGTGATCGTGGGCCTCGCCGACACGATCACGGGCAAGACCTACACCGGCACCAGCGGCGCCTACGTCCTCGCGGACAAGCGGCACGCGGTCATGGAGGCGCTGCTGTCCGGCGTGCCCCAGGTGGAGGACTGGCCGGTGAACGCGTGCGCGGAGGTCGAGGCCATGAACAAGTTCCTCATCGCCAATAAGATCACGAAAAAGTCCGAGATCCAGGCAGGAACCCTCTACTTCCACGCTGAGACCTGGAACGACACGGGCCAGAAATGGCAGGCTCGCAGCGCCTGCAAGAACTGTGACGTGTGGCTGAAGAAGATCGACGCCTGCCGCATCTGAGGGTCCGCCCGTCCCTGTCGCGACGGGGACGGGGACGGGGACGGGCGGGCGCGAGGCTCAGGGGGCTCAGGGGGTGGTGCGGTGGTGCTCCTCCCGCGTCCCGGTTTCCGTTCCGAGGAGACCGTTGCCGGGAAGGTGCGCGGGGGGCGCGTTGAGCTGGCGGGGGCCCAGGTCGGCCTCGGCGGCCTCGGCGACCGCCTCGGCGGCGGCCTGCTCGGCCCGCTTCCGCTCCTCGGCCGCCGCCTCGTTGACCCTGGGGGCCTCGCGGACGGCCGCCGACTGCGGCAGCGCCTCGGTGAACGCCCTGGAGACGCCCTGGATCGCGGAGGTGACCTCGCTGGGGATCACCCAGAACGTGTTGTTCGGGCCCTTGGCCAGCTCGGGGAGCACCTGGAGGTACTGGTACGCCAGCAGCTTGGGGTCGGGGTCGTTGCGGTGCACGGCCTGGAAGACCTCGTCGATGGCCTGTGACTGGCCCTCGGCCTTGAGGATCGCGGCGCTCCGGTCACCCTCGGCCCGCAGGATCGCGCTCTGCTTGTCGCCCTCGGCGGTCAGGATCTGCGACTGCCGCTGGCCCTCGGCGTTGAGGATCGCGGCGCGCTTGTCCCGCTCGGCGCGCATCTGCTTCTCCATCGCCTCCTTGATGCTCTTGGGCGGGTCGATGGCCTTGATCTCCACCCGGTTGACCCGGATGCCCCACTTGCCGGTCGCCTCGTCGAGCACCCCGCGCAGCTGGCTGTTGATCGTGTCGCGGGAGGTCAGCGTCATCTCCAGGTCGAGCGAGCCGACGACGTTACGCAGCGTGGTGACCGTGAGCTGCTCCACGGCCTGGATGTAGTTGGCGATCTCGTACGCCGCCGCCCGGGGGTCGGTGACCTGGAAGTACAGAACCGTGTCGATCTCGACGACGAGGTTGTCCTCGGTGATCACCGGCTGGGGCTTGAAGGAGACGACCTGCTCGCGCAGGTCGATCATCGGATAGACCCGGTCGATGTACGGGATCACGAAGTTCAGGCCGGGCTTCAGCGTGCTGTGGTAGCGGCCGAGCCGCTCCACGTTGCGGGCCCGCGCCTGGGGGACGATGCGCACCGAACGGATCACGGTGAACACCGCCAGCAGGACGATGAGCAGTCCGGCTATGAGCAGAGCGTCCATGGTGTCACTCCCGTGGATACACGAGCGCGGTCGCGCCCTCGATCTCGATGACGTCGACGGTCGCCCCGGCCGGTATCACCAGGGTCTCGTCGTAGGCCCTGGCGGACCACTCCTCGCCGCCGATCCGGACCCGGCCGTCCCGGCCGGTGACCTCGCGCAGGACGTAGGCGGGCTTGCCCACGAGCGCCTGGATCCCGAACCGCTGGCCGCGGGGCTGCCGCATGGTGAGCTGGCGCCTGGCGATGGGCCGGACCACGACCACCCCGGTGACCAGGGAGGCGATGAACACCACGAGCTGGAGCGGGACCGGCAGCCCGAGCCCGGCGGCGACGGAGGTGATGAGGGCGGCACCCCCGAGCAGGCCGAGGGCAGTGGTCAGGGTGAGTATCTCGGCGATTCCCAGCGCCACCGCCAAGATCAACCAGATAACCCAATACTCCATGCTCCGGCCTCCTAGCTATACAACGCGCCGGACGTCCGGGAGGTTCCTTCTTCCACCGTATGTCCTTCGCCGGACCGCTGACAGGCCCGGCCTTTCTACCGCGCGGGCTCGATTCTTCCCGACACCTCGCCCAGGGTGATCACGGTTCCGCCGGGTCCCGGAGCGGTCGCGGTGATCGTGACGGTGTCCCCGTCCTCCAGGAAGGTCCTGGCCGAGCCGTCGGGCAGCTTCAGCGGCTCGGTCCCGTTCCAGGTCAGCTCGATCAGCGAACCGCGCTCGCCGGGCCCGGAGCCGGAGACCGTACCGCTGGCGTAGAGGTCGCCGGTACGCAGGGCGGCGCCGTTGACGGTCATGTGGGCGAGCATCTGGTCAGGCGTCCAGTACATGTCCCGGTACGGGGGACGGGAGACGACCTCACCGTTCACCGCGACCTCCAGGCGCAGGTCGAGCCCCCACGGCCCCTCGCGGCGCAGGTAGCCGAGCGGCTCGGGATCCTGCGGCCCGCCCTCGACGCGCGCCTCCGACAGGGCCGCGAGCGGGGTGATCCACGGCGATATCGAGGTGGCGAAGGACTTGCCGAGGAACGGGCCCAGCGGGACGTACTCCCATGCCTGGATGTCGCGGGCGCTCCAGTCGTTGACCAGGGTCACGCCGAACACGTGGTCCTCGAACCGCCCGGCCCGCTCGCCGAGGGCCGTCGGCGTGCCGACGACGAATCCCAGCTCCGCCTCGATGTCCAGTTTGGCGGACGGGCCGAAGATCCCCGCGCCGCGCTGCCCGGAGGGCCGGGTGACCGGGGTGCCGGACGCGACGACCGTCCCGGCCCTGCCGTGGTAGCCGACCGGCAGGTGCCGCCAGTTGGGCTTGAGCGGCTCCTCGTCGGGGCGGAACATCCGGCCCAGGTTGGAGGCGTGCTCCAGCGAGCAGTAGAAGTCGACGTAGTCGGCCACCTCGATCGGCAGGTGCAGTGTGACCCGGTCGAGCGGGACGAGGTGCGGCTCCACCACCGCCCGGTCGGTGCTCAGCTTGTTCTGGATCAGGGCCCGGGTGTCCCGCCACGCGGCCGGGCCCCTGGCCATGAAGGCGTTGAGCGAGCCGGTGGCGAACACCTCGTCGTGCAGGGCCCCGGCCAGGTCGACCACGTGGTCCCCGTACCGGACGCCGACGCGAGGGGTCTCCCCCTCGTGGCGGGAGAAGACTCCGTAGGGCAGGTTCTCCAGGCCCCAAGACATCACACGCTCTCCTCTTCCGTATCGGGGGTCGTCGTATCGGGGGCGGGCGGGCGGCGCGCGATCAGGCCCAGGGCCACCAGGTCCTCGATCGGGGTGTGCGTGTCGCACGATCCGTACGACACCAGCAGCTCCCTGGCGCGCGCCGCGACGTCGCCGGGCACGGCCTGCGCCAGCCGTACCAGCTCGCCGACGTCGGTCAGCTTCAGCACCGGCACCGGATCGCGGCCCTCCACGGCCGCGCAGACCGCGAGGACCAGGTTGAGGAAGCCGTGCCGGTCGACGCCCAGCGCGGGATCGAAGTGGCGGACCGCGTTGTGCAGCCCCGCGGTCGCCTTGAACGGTACGCCGTGCTCCGCGCAGTGCGCGATGAGGGCGCCCAGGTCGGCGGCGCCGGGAAAGGCTCCCGCGGTCAGCCCGCCGCAGCGGAACTTCAGGCCGGGGCCCGTACCGTCGCGGGGCAGGGAGGCGCGGTCGCCGGGGGACACCTCGACGAACAGCCGGGCACCACCGGGCAGCCGTCCGGCCAGCCGCTCCGACACGGCCCCGGGGGTCTCGCCCGGCCCCTGCCGTACCTCGACCAGCTCGACGGCGACGTCCCCGAGCGGCGGGACGTCGGGGGTGTCCAGGATCAGGCCGAGCCGGATCGGGAAGGTCAGGTGGTCACGAAGCTCCGCCAGGCGTGCGGCCGGGCAGAGGAACCGGTGGGTGAGCACCGGGTCGTTGCCCGCCAGGTCGTTCCTGTGCCGCTCCAGGGCCTCGGCCATCGGCAGCCCGGTCGGCGGGAACAGCCCGGCGTCGTCGACGAGTGCCCGGAAGAGCACCGACGTGCCCATGCCCACGTCGTTCACAGTCGCGCCCGTCCCCGTGCTCGTATGTGCGCTCATGGCCCTGTCCCTACCCCGTGCCGGGCCGGGGACCGTGTCGTGCCGCGTCTTTCGACGTGCCCACGCTCCCTTTCGACGTGACTACATCCACTTTCAACGTGCCCACGTCCACGCGTACGCCGGGTCCTCCACCGACAGCCCGGCCGGGCCCAGGTCGAGGGGGCGGAAGGTGTCGACCATCACGGCCAGCTCGCTCGTCCGGGTGTGGCCCTGCCTCACCGCCTCGATGACGGCCTCGACGGCACCCGGCTGCGGGCCGTGCGTGAAGCCCGCCGGGTGCAGCGAGACCGAGCCGACGTCGATGCCCGAGCCCCTGCGCGCGGTGTAGTCGCCGCCCGCGTAGAACATCAGCTCGTCGGAGTCGACGTTGTGGTGGTTGTACGGGATCGGGATCGCGTCCGGGTGGAAGTCGAGCGGCCGGGGGCAGAACGAGCAGATCACGAAGTTGGGACCCTCGAAGGTCTGGTGCACCGGCGGCGGGGCGTGGGTGCGCTTCACGATCGGCTCGAAGTCGTTGATGTTGAACGCGTACGGGTAGAGGCAGCCGTCCCAGCCGACCACGTCGAACGGGTGGTCGCGGTAGACCAGCCGGGTCAGCCCGCCGCGCGTGCGGACCAGCACCGGCACCTCCTCACCCTCGGCGATCAGAGGCTCCTGCGGGGTGCGCAGGTCACGCTCGGAGTAGGGGGCGTGCTCCAGGAACTGGCCGTACTTGGACAGGTAGCGCTTGGGCGGCCGGATGTGGCCCGCCGCCTCGATGGTGAACGCCGTGACGCGCCCGCGCGGCACCCAGCGGTGGATCGTCCCGGTGGGGACGACGACGTAGTCGCCCTCCCCGGCCTCGATCGCCCCGTACGTCGACTCGAACCTGACCTGTCCGCTCGCGATGTAGACGCACTCGTCGCCCATGGAGTTGCGGTAGAGGCCGCTGGGCTCCTCGCTCGCGGCGTACGACATGCGGACGTCGGCGTTCCCGGCGATCAGCCCGCGCCCGGAGACCAGGTCGCCCTCGGTCCGCAGGTCCTGGGTGCGCAGGTGGCGGGGGGAGAGGGGCACGTTGGGGCTGAGGTCTCTCGACGTGCCGGGCTCGACGGCCTCGGCCTTGATGATCGCCGTGGGGAGGTGGCGGTGGTAGAGCAGCGACGAGTCGCTGGAGAACCCCTCCTCGCCCATCAGCTCCTCGGCGTACAGCCCGCCGTCGGGCCGCCGGAACTGCACGTGCCGCTTGCGGGGTATCTCCCCCACGACCCGGTAGTACGGCATCCGCTTCTCCCAGCTCTGTCCGCTTATAGGACACCTACGTCCTTTATACGAACAACCATCTGCCAGGGGGGCGGAGATGTCAAACGTCGTCTCCGGGGGGGGTTGCGGTGATCGACGAAGGAAAAGTATCTTCACGTCAAGATATATGTGAGGGGTCGCGATGCTGCACCACGTCCTGCTGGCCTGCCCTCCCGGGAGCGAGCCGGTCCTGCGTGACTTCTACGAGGGCGTGCTCGGCCTGGCCGAGATCCCCAAGCCTCCCGCCCTCGCCACCCGGGGCGGGTGCTGGTTCCGTGGTCACGGCATCGAGCTGCACCTCGGCGTCGAGGACGACTTCCGTCCCGCTCGCAAGGCCCACCCGGGGCTCCTGGTCCGCGACCTCGACGAGTGGGCCAGGCGTCTGGGCGAGGCCGGTTACCCGGTCGACTTCGACGACGACTTCCCGGGGATGCGCCGCTTCCACAGCGAGGACCCCCACGGCAACCGTCTGGAGTTCCTCGAACCGCTCTCCTGAGCGCGCTCAGGGACGCTCCTGGTAGGCGTCGGGGATGCCGTCGCCGTCGCGGTCGGCGGTCTCGGCCTCGTGGATGCGCCGGTAGGCCCGATTGCGCAGGCGGAGGACCAGCGTCGCCATCAGGGCCGCGACCAGGGAGCCCGTCAGGACCGCCACCTTGACGTGGGCGTCGCGCTCGCTTCCGGCCCCGAAGGCGAGTTCCCCGATGAGCAGGGAGACGGTGAACCCGATACCGGCCAGGACCGACAGCCCGCCCACGTCCACCCAGGCCAGGTTCTCGTCCAGGTCGGCGCGGGTGAAGCGGGCCACCAGCCAGGTCGCGGTCATGATCCCGATGGGCTTGCCGACCACGAGCCCGATGACGACGCCCACCGCGACCGGGTCGGCCAGGGCGGTGGCCAGGCCGCTCAGGCCGCCGATGCCCACCCCCGCCGACAGGAACGCGAACACCGGTACGGCCACCCCGGCCGAGAGCGGCCGAAGGCGGTGCTCGAAGTGCTCGGCCAGCCCGATCCCGGCGTCCGGGCCACCGGCCCGCTCACCGCGGACGACCGGAACCGTGAAGGCCAGCAGCACCCCGGCGACGGTGGCGTGCACGCCCGAGGCGTGCATCAGCGCCCAGGTCGCGGCGGCCAGCGGGAGCAGCAGCCACCAGGCGCGCACCCGGCGCCTCACGAGTACGGCGAAGATCGCCAGTGGCAGCAGCGTGCTCAGCAGCGGCAGTGGCGACAGGCGCTCGGTGTAGAAGATCGCGATGATGACGATGGCGAGCAGGTCGTCGACCACGGCCAGGGTGAGCAGGAAGGTACGCAGCGCCGCGGGCAGGAACCGGCCGATGACCGCGAGCACGGCCAGCGCGAACGCGATGTCGGTGGCCGTCGGGATCGCCCAGCCCCTCGCCACGTCGCCCCCGGCGCCGCTGGAGAGGGTGACGAGCAGGTACAGCACGGCCGGGACGATCACACCGCCGAACGCGGCCGCGACCGGCACCGCGGCCCGCCGCGCCTGGCGCAGGTCACCGGCGACGAACTCGCGTTTGAGCTCCAGCCCGGCCACGAAGAAGAAGATCGCGAGCAGCCCGTCGGAGGCCCAGACCGCCAGGCTCAGGTCCAGGTGCAGGGCCGCGGGCCCGACCTTGACGGCACGTAACGTCTCGTATTCTTTTGACCACGGGGAGTTGGCCCAGATCATCGCCGCCACCGCACCGGCCAGCAGCAGCGCCCCGCCGACGGTCTCTCCGCGCAGGATGTCCGCGACGCGGCGGGCCTCGTCCCACGAACCCCGGCTGAACAGGCGAGGTGTGCCGGGTGAGGTGCCGCTCATGAGTGCTCCACTTCAGGGATCGGGCCAGCCACTGCCGACCAGACTTCCCGGCGCACCGGCATCCACCCTATCCGGCGGGTCCACCGGAATCCGAGAGTGCCGCGATGGGAGAGCCGTCAGGTCGGCATCGGACGGGTCCACCGGAACCCGGGGCCGTGATGAGGGCATCGGGGTTTTACCGGACTCCGGGGTGCCGCGATGGGGGAGCTGTCAGGTCGGCATCGGGGTTTTACCGGGGGCCGCGATGAGGAGCCGTCAGGTCAGCGAGCCGGACAGTTCCGTGGCGGCGGCGGCGACCCGGGGACCCACGATGTCCGGGTCGAGCGGGGTGAAGGCGACCACGCCCACCGACGCCTCCAGCCAGGGGAGGCCGGACACGGGGGCGGCCACGCCTCTGGCCCCCTCCTGGAGCTGGCCCTCGGAGACCAGATAGCCGGTTCGGCCCTCACGCAGGGCGAGGATGGCCAGCCCCGCGGCACCCCGGCTCAGCGGGTGTCGGGAGCCCTCACGGTAGGCGACGTGCATGTTCGTCCAGGAGGGTTCGACCACCGCCACGGCCAGGCCGTCGTCGCCCTCGGCCACCGTCAGGTGCGCGGTCGCCCCGACCTCCTCCGCCAGCCTGCGCAGGGTGGGAAGGGCGCCCTCCCGCAGCAGCGGCTGTACGGCACGGGCCAGGACGAGGACCCCGAAGCCCAGGTGGACCCGCCCGCCGTCGTCCCGGCGGACGAAGCCCTCGCTCTGGAGGGTGGTGAGCAGCCGGTACACCGCCGGGCGGCTCAGCTCCAGCTCCGCCGCCAGCTCCGTGGGGGTACGGCCCCGCCGCCCGTCGGCGAGCAGGCGCAGCAGCCGCAGGCCGCGTTCCAGGGTCTGCGAGGATTCGGCCGGCATCTAGGAGGCCCGCTGGGCTGGAAGCATGCCCCGATTATCGCCCGGTATCCGGGACGCCCATCGTTTGGGCGTGGCCCGGTGTCCAGGACACCCGTCGCCTGTCACTCAGGGCGTCCGTCGGAGGTCCCGGCACGGGCGAGCGGCCCCGGCTTTCCCGCTAGCTGCAATGTCCGGGAGCCGTTTTCCTGAAATCCTCGATACGTGGCCATACGTTGCCTCATCGTCGACGACAACGACCGCTTCCGCAGCGCCGCCCGCGCGTTGCTCGAAGGGGAGGGGATCACCGTGGTCGGCATGGCCTGCGCGGGGGCCGAGGCTCTCCGGCAGGTCGACGACGTCCGTCCGGACGTCGCGCTCGTCGACATCGATCTCGGTGAGGAGAACGGCTTCGAGGTGGCCCGGCGGCTCGTGGCCGCGCGGCTCCGCCCTCCGCGCGTCATCCTGATCTCGACGTACGGGGAGAAGGACGTCGCGGAGATGATCGCGGCCAGCCCCGCCATCGCGTTCCTCTCGAAATCAGCCCTTTCCGGGGCGGCCATCCGCGAGATTCTCCGGGAAGCCGACGAGGAAGGGGGGCTCGACGGCCCCCCGCGCGGCCCGTGACGGTCCCCCGGCGGGCCCCTCAGTGGGCGTCGAGGAAGGTCAGCACGGCGAGTACGCGGCGATGGTCGTCCTCCGTCCCCGAGATCCGCATCCTGGACAGGATGCTGTGCACGTGCTTCTCGACCGTCCCCTCGGTGATCCAGAGCTTGTGCGCTATGCCGGAGTTGGAGCGTCCCTCGGCCATCAGGGACAGGACCTCCTGCTCACGCGCCGTGAGGAGCTCCAGCGGGTCGTCCCTGCGGTGGGTCCTGATGAGCTCCCGTACGAGACTCGGATCGACGACCGAGCCGCCCTGGTCGATGCGTTCGAGCGTCTCCACGAAGTCGTCCACACCGGTCACCCGGCTCTTGAGCAGGTAGCCGACCCGGTGCCCCGTGGCGAGAAGCTCCATCGCCTCCTCCACCTCGATGTGCGCCGACAGCAGGAGGATCCCCGTCTCCGGGAACTCCTCGCGGATCACCCGCGCCGCGTCAAGACCCTCGTTGGAGTGGGCCGGGGGCATCCGGATGTCGAGAATGACAAGATCGGGCCGGTGCCGCCGGACGAGGACGAGGATCTCCTCGGCATCTCCGGCCTGGCCGACGACCTCGAAGCCCGACCGTGACATGAGGCTCGCCAGCCCCTCGCGGAAAAGCACGTCGTCGTCCGCCAGCGCTATTCGTGTCCGGTGCTCGCCCACCGCTTCCCCCTTCGCCACGTGTTTCCCGCCGGGCTTTTATTACAGGAATGGTCACGCGAGGTTAAAAGAATTGCGCCTCGGCTGTCTTCGAAGGCCGTCCGTCGGCTGCCGGGACGGAATACGATCGGATAAAGCCGTAAATCCCTCCCACGGCATGCGAGTATCTTAGTCTCTATGCGCGAACGACTTCTGTCGTTGTTGCTGCGCACCAAGCGCCCGCCCCTTGTGGTGGGGATCATCTGTGGCGCCCTGTGTATCGCGGCGGAAGTTTTGCTGTCCCTTTTCCTGGAACGCGTGACGTCGGGCGATTTCCTGGAAGGGATCTATCTGCTCGGTGTCCTGCTGGTCTCGCTCGGCTGGGGGATGGGGCTGGGGGTGGTGACCCTGGCGGCCAGCGCCGTCGCCTTCAACTACTTCAACCTTCCGCCCGTGTGGAGTTTCGCGTACGGGACGCGCTGGCTCTGGACCCCGCTCCCGGTCTTCCTCATCGTCGGGCTGGTGACCAGCTCGATCGCGGCGCTGGCCCGTTCACTGGGCATCCAGGCGGACAAGCGCCGTCGCGAGGCGGATCTCGCCGCGCAACTGGCCCACATCCTGTTGCGTACGGAGGATCTGGAGGCGGCGCTGCCACCGGCCTCACGTCTCCTGGCACAGGCGCTGGGGGCGCCGGGCCTGGAGATCCGGCTTGAGGACGTCCCCGCGCAGGAGCGCGGGGAGGCGCTGCCGCTCATGGAGAACGACGTCAGGATCGGCACGCTCGTCCTGCCCTCCGGCGTTCCCGGGGCCGTACGAAGGCGTCTGCGCGAGCGGATGCTGCCCTCCCTGGAGGCGCTGCTGCGGGCGGCCCGTGATCGCGAGAACATCGAGATCGTCCTGGCGTCGAGCCGCGACGAGATCCGCCGGATCGCGCGGGAGCAGGCGGCGCTGCGCCGCGTCGCGACACTCGTGGCGCGGGGCATCTCCTCGACGGAGCTGTTCAACGCGGTCGCCTTCGAGATGGGCTCCCTCATGAGGGCGGATCACGTGGCGATCAGCCGCTACGACCCCGCCCACGTGACGGTGCTGGGCTCGTGGAGCCTGCGGGACGGGGTGGAGAAGGTGCTGCCCATCGGCTCGCAGTGGCCGCTCAACGAGGCGAGCGTCTCGGCCACCGTACTGAGGACGGGGCGTCCGACGCGAAGGGCGAGCTACGCCCAGAGCGTCGGGAAGATCGCGACCTGGGCGAGGAAGGTGGGGGTCACCTCCGCCGTCGGTTCTCCCGTCGTCGTCGACGGATCCCTGTGGGGTGTGATGCTCGTCTTCTCCAGCGCCCCGGAACCGAGGTTCGAGGGCGTGGAGGAGCGCATGATGGACTTCACCGAGCTGGTCGCGACCGCCATCTCGAACGCCCAGGCCCGCGCCGAGCTCGCCGCCTCCCGCGCCCGGGTCGTCGCCGCGTCCGACGAGACCCGCCGGCGCATCGAACGCGACCTGCACGACGGCGCCCAGCAGCGCCTGGTCTCGCTCGGGCTCGAACTCCGTGCCGCGGAGGCCGGGGTGCCGCCGCCGATGACCGAGCTCAGGGGACGGCTGTCCCAGGCGGTCCAGGGACTGACCGGGGTCGTGAGCGATCTGCAGGAGCTCTCGCGGGGCATCCACCCGGCGATTCTCTCGAAGGGCGGGCTCGTACCCGCGCTGAAGACGCTCGCGCGCCGCTCCGCCGTTCCCGTCGACCTCGAACTGGACTCCGTCCCGCGCCTGCCGGAGCGCGTCGAGGTGGCCATCTACTACACGGCGGCGGAGGCGCTGACCAACGTGGTGAAGCACGCGAACGCCTCCGTGGTGTACGTCACCCTGGGCGTGTCCGGAACGGCCGTCCGGCTCTCGGTCCGCGACGACGGGGGCGGAGGGGCCGACTACGGCGGGGGGTCGGGGCTCATCGGGCTCAGGGACCGCGTCGAGACGCTGGGCGGCAGGCTGACGGTAGTGAGCACCGAGGAGGAGGGGACGTCGCTCTCCGCGACGGTGCCGATCGCGGCGGTGCCGGTCTTGTAAAGCGCCTGATCGTGACGGTGCCGGTCTTGTAATGCGCCGATCATGGACGTTGTCGATCTTGTGATGCGTTGATCGTGGCGGTGCCGCTCTTGTGACGCGCCGATCGCGGCGGTGCCGGTTTTGTGACGGGGTCAGGGGTGTTCGGACATCTGGTGACCGGCGAGCGGGAGGCGGAGGATGAACCGCGCGCCGCCCATGGCGGAGTCCTCCACGTCGATGGTCCCCCGGTGGGCCTCGGCGATGTCGCGGGCGATCGTGAGGCCGAGACCGGTTCCTCCCCGGTTGCGGCAGCGGGCCGTGTCCAGCCGGGTGAACCGTTCGAAGATCCTTTCCCTGTCGGCGGCGGCGATGCCGTCGCCGTCGTCGGTGACGGCCAGCTCGCCGTACCGGCCCTTCCGGCACACCTCGACCAGTACCGCGTGCCTGGCGTGGCGCTGGGCGTTGTCCAGGAGATTGGCGAGGAGGCGGGCGATCTCCGCGTCGACGACGTTCGCCCTCACCCCGGGGGAGAGCCGCAGCCGTACGGGAACGCCGTCTCCGCGCCGTGAGACCGCCGCGCGGACCATTTCCCCCAGGTCCACGTTGACGAACGCGTCGGGAGTGTTCGCCCCCACCTTCGCCAGCACCAGCAGGTCGGTGACGATCGTCTGGAGCCTGCCGACCCCCTCCAGCGCGTCGTCCAGGAGCTTGTCCAGATCCGTCTCGCCGGGGTGCAGCCGCGCCTCCTCCAGGAGCGTCCTGAGCCCGGCGATCGGCGTGAACAGCTCGTGCGAGGCGTCGGACACGAACCGCCGCTGCTGGGTCAGCGACTGGTCGATCCGGCTCCTGGCGCTCTCCAGCCGGTTCAGCAGGTTGCCGGTGGCCAGGGCGAGATGCATGATCTCATCTGCCCTTGGAAGGCCGTGGAACCCGTTGCTCAGATCCTTGGCACGCGGCGACATGAGGGTCCGTTTCGGTATACGTCGACGAGTGCGCTTTCGTCGACGGCGGTGGAGTCTCTCACCTGCGGCTTGACGGCCCGGAAGGAGGTGCTCCCGCTCCGGGAAGTTGCCCGTCGCATCATGATGTCGCTCCGGCCGCCCGCCGTCTGCGCTGGCAGCCTCCGTTTGGCACCTCATGCCAGCCGGGTCCCCGGTATTCCCGCTAGCCGCAATGCCCCGCCGCCCTCTCCCCGGGTAGGATCCGCCGCCCACAGCCGGGGTGGCCGGTACGGGTTCGACAGGAGATACCGGAGATATCGGAATGCTGATGATTTCTTGACCGGGCTGTCGACTACATCGTGATCTGGGTAAAGTGCGGATCGATCGTTTTGTCTAGCTTTCTGGGGAGTTCAGGACATGCGACTTACACTGCGCCGGGCTCTCGCCGTGGGTGCCACGCTCGCGCTCGTCGGTGTCATGACACCCGGGGCCGCGTACTCGCAGGACGATCCCCGCAGCTGTAACGACCTGATGGGCCCCGACACTCCGGCCTACGTCGTCTGCACCTGGCTGGCCAAGCCGGACGAGGCCCTCGGGGTCGCGCTCTTCTGGGGGGCCGACGACAACGCCAACCTCAAGGAGGCCACCCCGAGCGACGGCAAGTTCATCGACTGCTCGGCTCCCGGGTCGTTCTGCCCCGAGGCGCCCGACGGCGGTTCCGAGGGCGACGAGAACTCGCCCTTCCCCGAGGGGGCCGACGACGGTGGCCTGCCCGAGTGCGAGGCGGGCCAGCCGTGCTCGGTCGACGGGCACGGCGAGGGCGGCGACGGCACGGTCTCCGGCCCTGAGCAGACCGGCACCTCCACCCCGGCGCCGACCTCCGGCACCACGAACGTCCAGCTCCCCGACGCCGCCGCCGCGGCCAGGACTCCCGCCGGTCAGGCGATCACCGCCGCGAAGGCCGTACAGCTGAGGGTCTGGATCGACACCGAGCTGGCCGACGACTGGAAGGCCGGAACCGAGACCTTCAACGCCGCCGTCAAGCGCATCGGCGCGCTGGCCGCGCGCCCCGAGGTCGCGGGCATCCGGTTCACCTCCCAGCTGGGCTACAACACCACGTTCAAGACGGACGCGGAGATCACCGCCTTCGTCGCCGCGGCCTCCGGCGCCCTCCGCCAGGCCGCGCCCGGCAAGCGGCTGGGCATCCACACGGTGGTGCCCGAGCTGGCCTGCGGCGCGAGCGACGCCTGCAAGGCCGAGATGCGCAAGCGGTACCCGCTGCTCGCTCCCGAGAAGATCGAGTCTCCCCTGATCGCGGGCCACGTCGACCAGCTCTCCCTGGACACCGGCCTGCTGTACGGCGGCTACGACACCTGGAAGATCAACGCCGAGCAGGCCCACCTCAACCAGTGGATCCAGGTCCGCGCCCGGTCGTGGGACGTCCTGGCCCAGATCGCCGCCGAGGAGACCGGGCTCGTCGGCGAGGTGACCGCCACCAAGATCGCCTCCCGGCTGTCGGTGCCCGTCAAGGACGGCGCCGCCCAGCAGGTGAACGTGTGGACCAGCGTCCAGAACGCCCAGGGCGCCGTGAACCGGCTGACCGCCTGGGACCAGTTGAAGAAGCTCACCCCGATCCAGCGCCGCCTGGCCGCCGTCTACAACCCGGCCAACCCCGAGACGGACACGGCCACCGACCTCAAGAAGCTCTCCGAGGTCTTCGGCCAGATCTATCTCACGACCGCCTGACACGCCGAGGCCACCTCGGGAGTCACGCGCTCCCGAGGTCGGTGAGGTGCTCCATGGCCGTGAGGTCGATCTCCATGGCGCTCGTCCCCGGGGGCAGGCCCAGCGCCTGAACCGTACCGGCGCGCAGCTCGCCCGCGTGGCCCAGCACGGCCTCGCCGACGAGGAGCTCCAGGCAGCGTCCCGGCAGCCAGGGCGCGTACTCGGTGGGCCGCGTGACCAGCCCGGCCCCCATGACGTGCGCCGCCGTACGCGCGGCGTCGACCGCGCGGGCCCACGACGACTCACCGGTCAGGGCGGCGGCGAGGTGGCGGGGCTGGGCGGGGATGGCGGCGTTCAGCGCGTCGAGCTGGTCGTCGGTGGGGCGGCGGTCCGCCCGGGGGCGCGGCGGGAGGCCGCCGCTCGCGAGGGGGGTGAAGACCGCCCCCTGTTCGAAGATCGCCGGGGCGCGGTTTCCCCGGTCGAGGTTGAGCCCCAGCGCCCTCAGCAGCCCGGGGAGAAGCGTGGTGCGCAGCGACGGCTCGCGCGGGCTGATCGGGTTCGTGAGCGTCAGCGCGGCCCGGCGCGGGTCGTCGGGCGCCAGGCCGAAGGCGTCCCACGCGGTGTCGCAGACGAAGGGGAAGCCCGGCGTCTCGACGTACCCCGCTCCCGCCAGCGCGTGCCCGATCCGCCGCCGCAGGTTCTGCGACCGGGTCAGTCCTCCACCGGCCTCCCGTCTTCGCACGCTCCCGGCACCGTGGCCGCGCGCCAGCGGGATGGTCTCCATGTCGGGTACGGCCCGCGCGGCGGGTACGGCCCGCGTCGTGGCCGTGGCCCGGGGAAGGGGCCTGGGCCGCGACCTGCCGGTGGCGAACTCGTCCATTCCGAGGGGGAAGCGGATGTCGCCGTCGACGACGTCACGCATGTCCTTCAGCCCGTGCCGGAGCATCAGCGTGCGCTCGACGCCCATGCCGAAGGCGAAGGCGCCGTACCTGTGCGGATCGACGCCGCAGGCGGCCAGCACCCGGGGATGGACCATGCCGCACCTGCCCCACTCGATCCACCCCTCGCCGCCGCAGGTCCCGCACGGACCCGCCTTCTCCGGGGTGTCACGGCAGACCGCGCACTCCACGTCCACCTCCGCCGACGGGTCGGTGTGGGCGAACCTGCGGGTACGGAGCCGGGTCGCCGTACCCCTGCCGAACATGGAGACGGCGAAGTGGTCGAGGGTCTTCTTCAGGTCGACCATGGTGAGGCCCAGGTCGATGGCGAGGCCCTCCACCTGGTTGAACACGGGGCTGTGGGTGGCGTCGGCCACGTCGGGCCTGAAGGCGCGGCCCGTACAGATCATGCGAAGGGGAGGGGGCGTGCCGAGCATCGTCCTCACCTGCACGGGTGAGGTGTGTGTACGCAGCACGAGGCCCGACCTCCGGCCGGGGTCCGAGGGGGTCTCGACGTAGAAGGTGTGCTCGGGGGCGCGGGCGGGGTGGTGGTCGTCCATGTTGAGGGCGTCGAAGGCGAACCACTCGGCATCGACCTCGGGTCCCTCGGCGACGCGGTAACCGAGGTCGAGGAAGACGTCGGTTATCTGCTCGGCCATGACGGTCACCGGATGCCGGGCCCCACGCGAGTCATGCGGCGCACTCCCGGCGCGACCGCTGGATGCGCTCCTCATCAACTGCTTCTGCCTTCTTCCTCTGTGGGGATGTATGGGGCTTTACGGGGTGCTTCTCGCGTTTCCCCGAGGAGGCCCGGCTCCTGAGGCGGTCAGGCGAAGGCCGCCGGATCGCCTTCCGGCCGGGACGTGACGGGAAGCGAGCGGAAGCGCGGATCGTGGCGACCGGACGGCCTCACGCGCGAGACGCGAGATCACCTTCTGGAAAGGGATCGGCGTGCGACGCCCGTTCGGGAACATCGGCGCTCACGCGTCATTCCGAGCCTTCGCCACTCTGTGCGCTCGTGTGACTACCCAAAGTTATTGCTCGGTCAATGGTGAGTCAACACGCCACCAGGCCGGTGACGGGGCGGGGCCGGTTCGGGGGCTGGCGGGGCGCGGCCGATTCGGGGCGCGGTCGATCCGAGAGGGGAGTGGCGGGGGCGGGGGCGGCCGGGGGCGCGGACACTGGTCGGCCGGTGCCGGTGCCGGTGCCGGTGCCGGTTTCGGCTCCGGGCGAGGTCGGCGGGAGTGGCGGTCGGCCGGTGCCGGTTCCGGATGGGGTCGGTGGGAACGGGGGTTGGCGGGACCGGACCCGATCGGGGTGCCCGGCCCGGGTGTGGGCGGGGTGCCTCGATCGGGTCCGGTTAGTCGGCCGTTCCGGAGTCCGGAGCCAGAGCCCAGAGCCCTGGCCAGGTGGCCGGAGTCCGGAACCCAGAGCCCGAGCCGGGTGGCCGGAGTCCGGAGCCAGGTGGCCGGGTCGGGGCCGGAAGGTCAGCCCGCCCGGGTCTGGGCGAGATATCCGGCGAACTCCTCCAGGGAGATGAGGCCGTCACCGTCCTGGTCGATCCTGGCGACGGCCACCGCGGCCGCCTCCGGGGTGATCGGCTGGCCGAGCACCTCCATGAGCCTCGTCAGCTCGGGGACCGAGATGAGGCCGTCACCGTCAACATCAACGATCTTGAAAGTCGTCGCGTAGTCGTCCGCCACGATTGCATCCGCCTTCGGCAGCAGGGAAATCAGACGCCAAGCACACTAGCGGGATTCGAGGCGCACCCTCCGACGGAAAGCGGAGGATTCCAGTCACTCCGGACGCCGCCGGAGTGCACGGCCGTTCCGCGTCCCGCCGGGCTCTTGATCGTCCCGGACCTCGCCGAGTGTTCTCGCGCTTCCGAAGCCCGCCAAGGTTCCTGCGCGACCCCCGATCCCGCCGAGGCTCCCGGTCGCACCGGATCCTGCCGAGGCTCCCGGTCGCACCGGATCCTGCCGGGTTTCCGGTTGTGGCGGATCCAGCCGAGGGTCACGGTCGCGCTGGACCTTGCTGGACTGCTCGCCGTCTGGATTTTGCTGAGCTGCTCGCCGTTCCGAAGCCTGCCACGCTTCCTGGCCCCCGGATCCCGCCGAAGCTTCCGGCCGCACCGGATCCTGCCGAGGCTCCCGGTTGCGCTGGACCTTGCTGGACTGCTCGTCGTTTCGAAGCCCGTCAAGCTTCCCGGCCCCCCCGGACCTCGCCGAGGGGCTTCCGGTCGTGGCGAGGGCGCCGCCGATTCGATCGGCGGCGCCCCTTTTGGTCGCGCTCGGTCCCGCTTGGTCCCGCAGCCCTTCACGTCGTTCAGCGTTCCGTGTTCAGCGTTCCGCGTTCAGGTGCCGCGTCGTTTCGCGTTCCGTCACGTCATCCCTCTGCCGACGTGGACGGAGCGGCGAGGACCGGCCGGACGGTTCAGGCGCGCGCACCGGCCATGGCCTGGCACGCCTCGGCGCACATCCGGCACGCGTTGGCGCACTCCTTCATCATCGTGTCGCTGCCCATGGCCATGCACGCCTCGGCGCACTTGCTCGCCACCTTCGCGCACATCGCGGCCATCTCCATCGCCATCGGCGACTGACGCATCATCATGTCCGCGCAGATGCGGGTTATGTCGGCACAGTCCATGAGCGGAGCCATCATCGCCATGTCGGCATACTGGCCCCCCTGCATGAGGCAGTAGGTCATGGTCTGCTCGCAACGGCTGTGGCTCTCCATGCACGCATCGATGCACTTCTGCATCCGAGGGCTCATCTTTACCGCGTGGCTCATGCTTTCTCCCCGTTTTCGTGACCGCTCTGCTTCAACGGCCGAAGATCTCGCAACAGGGTTCTGCCCCTGTCAAGCACCTCTGCCTGCCGAGAAGTTCTGGCTTTAGCCGCAGATGAGAATAGTTTTGTGTATAAATTCACCCATCATTTGTAGGGTTAGTAGGGAAAGGTGGGGGCGGTCCGACCACCGTGGCCGGACCGCAGCCACCGAACCGTCATCGCTGGATCACCGATGCCAGGCCGTCATCGGGCCGCCGGTACCAGGCCGCCCCCGGACCACCGGTGTCAGACCACCGCGCCCGACCCCTCGCGGGCCGGTGACGGTCCCCTCCGCTTGGGCCGTGGCGGCGCGCCGGGACTGCGCCTCTCCAGCTCGATGGCGAGCGGCCCCGCGACCAGCGCGGAGGAGAGCGTGCCGACGACGATCCCGATCAGCAGCGCCACCGCGAAGTCGGTCAGCGAGTCGCCGCCGAGCACCGCCAGCGCGGCCAGGATGAACAGCGCGCCCAGGCCGGTGTTGACCGTACGGGGAACGGTCTGCAGGATCGCGGTGTTCGTCACCTCGGCGAACGAGGCTTTCGGCCGTGCTCCCCACAGTTCGCGGACCCGGTCGAAGACCACGACCTTGTCGTTGACCGAGTAGCCGATCACGGTGAGCATCGCGGCCAGGAACACCCCGTCCACCGGCTTGCCCAGCCACGCGAACGCGCCGATCACGATCGCCGCGTCGGCGACCAGGGCCAGTACCGCCGCCAGCCCGAACGTCCAGCGGAACCGGAAGGCGAGATAGGCGAGCTGCGCGGCGAGCGCGAGACCCAGTGCGATCAGCGCGTTGCGGCGCAGCTCGTCCCCGAGGCTCGGCCCGACGAGCTCGTCGCGCTCCTTGGTGACCTGCCCGCCCCCGCTCTCCAGCGCGCTCTCGATCCGGACCACGTCGGCGGGACTGATCTGACCGGCCCGTACGGAGATGTCCTCGCCGGAGGACTGCACCACCGCGTTGGGGAACCCGGCCCCGCTGACGAGCTCGCGGGCGGCGTCGGCGGTCATCGGGGTGCTCGTGGAGTACTCCACGAGTCGGCCCCCAGTGAACTCCACGCCGAAGTCGAGCCCCCGTACCGCGACTCCCGCCACGGACGCGGCCACCAGCACGCAGGTGACCAGGAAGTACACCGCGCGGCGGCTCATCAGGTCCGGCCTGCGCGCGTTCAGCCAGGTGCGGACGCGGCCGATGTCGGACAGACCGGTCAGCCGGGGCCGCGAGGACACGGCCTGGAGGCTCACCGCCCACTGGGCCAGGACGCGCGTGATGACCATCGCGGTGATCAGCGAGGCGATCACACCGATGCTCAGCGTGACGCCGAACCCGCGTACCGGCCCGGACGCCAGGAAGAACAGCAGCCCGGCGGCGAGCAGCGTGGTGATGTTGGAGTCGGCCACCGCGCTCCACGCGTTGCGGAAGCCCTTCTCCAGCGCGCCCCTGAACCCCGGCTCGGCCGCGTACTCCTCCCGTGCCCGTTCGAAGACCAGCACGTTGGCGTCGACCGCCATGCCGATCGCCAGGACGAAGCCCGCCAGTCCCGGCAGGGTGAGCGTGGCGCCGAGTCCCACCAGCGCCGCGTACGAGATCAGCGCGTAGCAGGCCAGGGCGAAGGCGGCGATGAGGCCCACCAGCCGGTAGGTCACGACGATGAACAGCGCGGTGAGCGCGATGCCGATGACCGCGGCCTGGGCGCTGGCGGTGATCGCGGCGGCGCCGAGCGTCGGGCCGACGGTCCGCTGCTCGACGATCTCGACGGGTACCGGCAGCGAGCCGCCCTTGATCAGCAGGGCCAGGTTCGCGGCCTCCTCCGAGGTGAAGGTGCCGGTGATCTGGGTGGAGCCGCCGGGCAGGCCGACGTCGCAGGCCACGCCCTCGTTCACCTGGGGTGAGACGATCACCTTGGAGTCGAGCACGATGGCGATCCTGCGTTTGGGGTCGCCCGCCTCGTTGCAGGCGGCCTGGCCGGTCAGCTTGGCCCAGTCCGCGCGTCCCCCGTCGCGGAAGTCGACGGTGACGAACCAGCCGCTGCCCTGCTGGGCGTCGATCCCCGCCGCGGCGCCGCTGACGCCGTCGCCGGTGAGGGCGGCCGGTCCGACGTGCAGCGGGCCACCGCTCTCGTCGGGCAGGATCTGCTCGCCCTTCTTCGGCTGGGTCCCGGCCGAGGGGTCGGGGACACCGAGGACGGGGTGGAAGGTGAGCTGCGCGGTCTTGCCGATGACCTCGGCGGCCTTGGTCGGGTCCTGCACGCCGGGCAGTTCCACGATGATGCGCCGCTCGCCGGAGCGGGCCAGCGGCGCGTCCGCCACACCCAGGCCGTCGGCCCGGCGGCGGAGTACCTCAAGGGTGCGGTCGGTGGCCGCGGCGTCGGCCTTGACGGTCGGTGAGTCTCTGGTCTCCAGTACGAGCTGGGTGCCGCCGCGCAGGTCGAGACCGAGGCGCGGCGACATGGTCAGGGCGATGAACAGCGAGGTGGCGATGACGGCGAGCGCCGCCACCGCGCGTACCACCGGGGCACGCGACATGGAAGCCTCCACAGGCTGGGGAATTGTCCTCGGGGGATACCGGAGGGACCTTTCTGGGACACCGGCATGCTTCGCGTACGGAGCGAACGCCTTCCTGACACGAGCGGCCTTCAGGCTCGGTGACCTTCAGAAGGCGGCCTTCAGGCTCGGTGGCCGTCGGGCGCGGGAAAGACGTTCTCCGGGTACGGCGAAAGGCCCGGAGGGGCTCCGGGGTGGTTCAGCCGGTTGTGGAGGCGGGTGGTGCGCGCCCCGGCCTGACGAGCAGGGCCGCGAGCGGGCGGGTGTCGTCGTCGCGGGCCGGGCGCGAGTCGCGGCCGGTGGCGAGGGACAGGTGCCGGAGGTTCGCCGGTGGGGTCGCGAGCGGATGGCCGCCCCCGCCCCCCAGGCCGATCCCGGCGGCGGAGAGGCCGGTGACGAGGGCGTTCCCGTGCCCGCCGTCGGAGACCGGGCGGGACAGCCGCTGGTGCTCGCCGGAGGTCTGGGCGACGGTGGTGTGCCGCAGGAGGACGGCGGCGCCGCCCCCGCTCAACCCTCCGGAGACGAGCAGCGGCAGCAGCAGGGCGAGCAGCCAGCCGAAGGGCGCGCCGCGCCTCAGCTGTCGCATGATCTCCTCCTGGCCGTCCCGTCCACCGTAACGTGCCGGAGGCTTCTTGATCTCGCCACCACCGGCCCAATGTCAGCGTTGTCTCATAAACCTGCCAAGGGAGGGTAGTGCGGACGCATGCGACTCACCTACACAGCTGATCTGTGGTGGAAGAACGCCGTCGTCTACTGCCTGGACGTGGAGACCTACAAGGACGGGAACGGTGACGGCATCGGTGATTTCCGGGGCCTGACCCAGCAGATCGACCACCTGGACCGGCTCGGGGTGACCTGCATCTGGCTGATGCCGTTCTTTCCCAGTCCCAGCCGCGACGACGGCTACGACATCAGCGACTTCTACTCGGTCGACCCCCGCCTGGGCACCCTCGGCGACTTCGTGGAGTTCATGCGTACCGCCAGGGACCGGGGCATGCGGGTGATCGCCGACCTGGTGGTCAACCACACCTCCGACGAGCACCCCTGGTTCAAGGAGGCCCGCTCCAGCCGCGACTCTCCCAAGCGGGACTGGTACATCTGGCAGGACGAGCCCGGCCCCGTCGATCCCAAGGCGATCGTCTTCCCCGACAAGGAGGACAGCCTCTGGGAGCTGGACAAGAAGACCGGCCAGTACTACTACCACAGCTTCTACAGGTTCCAGCCCGACCTGAACACGGCGAACCCGCAGGTCCGCGACGAGATCGCGCGCATCCTCGGCTTCTGGATGGAACTCGGCCTGTCCGGCTTCCGGGTGGACGCGGTGCCGTTCCTGATCGAGGGCATCGGCGGCGACCCGCACGAGTTCCTCGCCGACCTGCGCGCCTTCATGAACCGCAGGGACGGCACCTCGATCCTGCTGGGCGAGGTCAACCTGCCCTACCCGGACCTGATGAAGTTCTTCGGTGACGCCGGGAACGGCGACGAGGTCACCATGTGCTTCGACTTCATCGCGATGCAGCGCTTCCACCTGTCGATGGCCCGCCAGAACCCGGAGGCCCTCGCCGAGGCCCTGCGCGACCGGCCGGAACCGCCCGACGACTCCCAGTGGGCGATGTTCGTCCGCAACCACGACGAGCTGACCCTGGACAAGCTCACCGAGGCGCAGAAGCACGAGGTCTTCGACGCCTTCGGTCCCGACAAGAACATGCAGGTGTACGACCGGGGCCTGCGCCGCCGCCTTCCCCCGATGCTCGGCGGCGACCTGCGGCGGCTCAAGCTGGCCTACAGCGTGCTGTTCTCCCTGCCGGGCACACCCGTGCTCTTCTACGGCGAGGAGATCGGCCTCGGCGAGAACCTGAAGGCCGAGGGCCGGATGGCGGTCCGGGTCCCGATGCAGTGGTCGGCCAAGGGCGGCTTCTCACCCGACCCGAAGACCAGTGTCCCCTCGCCCACCGGCAAGTACGGCCCGCGCAACGTCAACGTCGCGGACCAGCGCCGCGACCCCGACTCGCTGCTCCGCTGGATCACGCTCCTGGTCGAGCGCTACCGGGAGTCGCCCGAGCTAGCCTGGGGCGCGTACGAGATCCTGGACGCCGGTGACGTGGCCGTGCTGGCCCACCGGGCCGACGCCGAGGGCGGCACCGTGGTCGCCGTCCACAACTTCGCCGACCGCGAGGCGAAGGTGGACCTCGTCCTCGAAAAGCTCGACACCTGCGAGGTGCTGGTCGACCTGCTGGTGGACGGCACCCTCGATCTGCCCGCCGACGGCCGGGTGAAGTTCACGCTGGAGCCGTACGGCACCCGCTGGCTCCGCGCCTCCATCCCCGACGCGGCCCCGGAGGAGACCTCGGCCAAGAGCGGGTGACCTGGCCTGAAGCCGCCGGGCTCAAGGGGTGTCCTGCGGCTCGGTGGCCTCTCCCAGCTCGGTGAAGAGTGTGAGCTGGAGCCCGGCCGGGCCCTCAAGGCGGGAGTTGAGCGAGTTCCACGGCGTCCGGACGGGTTCGGCGATCACCGTGGCCCCGGCCCCGGACAGCTCGGCGGTGACGGCGGCCGAGTCGTCCACCTCGAACGCCACCCGGATGTGCCCGGCCACCCTCCGCCCCACCTCGACCCGGTCGATGAACTCCGCCTGCGGCGGGTCGGCGATCTCCAGGGTGGCCCGGCCCGCCTCCAGGATCGTCACCCGCCCGTCGGGCGAGGAGTACGCGGCCCGCTCGGGCAGGCCGAGCACGTCGCGGTAGAAGCGCAGCGCCTCGTCATAGTCGGCGGCGGTGACGACCAGGCGCAACTCTCGAACGGTCATCTGAATCCTCTCAACGCGGGAGACCCCTGCCCTCAGGCGTGGGGGAAGCCAGGACGGCTCCCATGGTGATCGCGGACATCCCGACCACGACAGCACGACCACCCCCACCCGGCATTCCCGACTCGTCTTTCCGACCACCGCGCCTCCGGCTCCCGAAGACCGTCCCCCGGCCACCGCGCCCTCGACTTTTCCCCAACATGGCCCCGTATCGATGAACCGTCAGGGCGAAGCGTGTTGGATATTCACCGCACCGATTAGATCCTGGACGAGGAGGTGGCCGAGGTCACGCCCGCGTACCGGCTGATTGCCGAGACCCGCTTCCCGCTCGCCTGACATCACGTACCGCCACGATCGGAGAGAACGCAGTGACAGCCACAGTCGCGGCGCAGCCGCAGACCTCGGAGTCGTTTCTGGCCGGGCCGTTGCCCGCATACGTCTACGACCTGGTCGAGCTCGACGCACACGTCAAGGACATCCGTGCCGCGCTGGGAGACGTCGAGCTGTACTACGCGGTGAAGGCCAACCCCGATCCGAGGCTGATGCGGACGCTCGCCCCGTACGTCGACGGCTTCGAGGTCGCCTCGGGGGGCGAGCTCGCGCACGTGCGGGAACACTTCCCGGACACGCCGGTCGCGCTGGGCGGGCCGGGCAAGACGGACGCCGAGCTGTTCGGCGACGTGACCCGCCTGCACGTCGAGAGTCCCGGCGAGCTGCGCCGCCTGCTCGCCTCGGGCCGCCAGGCGGACGTGCTGCTGCGGGTCAACCTGGACATCCCGATCGAGGGGGCCTCGCTGGCGATGGGCGGCGGCGCCACGCCGTTCGGGATGGACCCGGCCGGGATCGCCGAATGCGTCGCCCTGCTGGAGCCCCAGAGTGCCGTACGGCTGCGCGGGATCCACGCCCATCTGGCCAGCGGGCTCGACGCGCCCCGGATGCTGGAGCTGGCGGCGGCCGTCCTGGACTACGCGCGGACGCTGGGGGTGACCGAGATCAACCTCGGCGGGGGCATGGCCGTCTCCTACACCGACCCCGCCGACCGGTTCGACTGGACGGCCTACGGCAAGGGCCTGGCCGGGCTCCGTCGTCCCGGTGAGACGCTCAGGATCGAGCCGGGTCGCTCGCTGACCGTCTACTGCGGGAAGTACGTGACGCGCGTCATCGACGTCAAGCGCGTCCACGGCGAGCTGTTCGCGGTGGTGGCGGGCGGGACCCACCACATCCGTACCCCCGCCACCAAGGGCCACGACCAGCCGCTGGTCATGACGGAGGCCGGTGAGCCGATCACGATCGTCGGCCAGCTCTGCACTCCCAAGGACACCCTGGCCCGCCGGGTCCCCATCGCCCTCAAGCCCGGTGACCTGGTGGAGTTCACGATGGCGGGCGCCTACGCCTGGAACATCTCCCACCATGACTTCCTGATGCACCCGAAACCGAGCTTCCACTATCTGAGCCGATAGCTATCTGAGCCGGTAGGGCCGAAGAGGACGCCCGCGGGCGCCGACCCGGGTACGGGAACACCTTCCGGTACGCATATGCTGCGCATCGTCGTTTTCATGTGTCAGGCAGTGTTCAACGTGCTCAAGAGGGAGAAGCTCACCGTGTACAAGGAGTTCGCGATCGAGGCCGTGGTCTGGCTGATCCCCGTCGTAGTGCTGCTCGGGCTCGCTTTCATGATCACTGCCCCTCAGTAGAACCCCGCCCCGGCGGGTCAGCGCTCGGCCAGAACGATCACCGAGTCGCCGGGGCCGAGACGCAGGGACCGCGATTTGTCCGGGTTGAGGACGACGCCGAAATGAGGGGCCTCGTTCACGCGATCCGCCAGACGGTAGCCGATCGCGGTCTCCCCACGGCGCCGGGCCGACTCGATCACCGAGGCGAAGTCGACCGGCGCCCCCGGGCGGACGTACAGCTCCGCGGGGCGCGGGTAGATCTCCGAGCCTCCCGAGTCGAAGAGCTGGCCGAACACGTCGGCCAGGTGCCGATTCTCGGCGAGCTGGGCCAGCAGCAGGCCGATCACCGTGTCGCTGATCACGATGTCGTCGGCCTTGGTGACCTCGGCCAGGCTCCGGTTGTTCTCGTCGTGCATCTCGCTGACGATGGAGTAGCGCTCGCCGAGTGAGGACTGCATGTCGCGCAGCTGGAGCAGGGTCATCAGCGTGCGCGTGTCGGCGTGGCCGGGGCTGTAGCGGTCGTCGGAGAGCACGATCACGTGCTGGTAGAGGCCCAGGCCGAGCGACTCCAGCGCGTAGCGGTCGGAGGTGTCGCAGTCCTTGACGTTGACCGTGAGGTTGGACAGCGCCTCGAAGCCGATCGCCGCGTCGGGGTGGTCGGAGGCGATGTCCAGGACCGAGCCCGGCGCCACGTAGCCGTTGAGGTAGCGGACGACCTGGCGGCCCCGGCCGTTCCAGTTGAGGACCAGGGTGCGCTCGGGGCCCGGCCTGGTGTGCTCGGCCAGGACGATCGACTCCTCGCGGGCCGAGGGCATTCCGGCGGCCAGGTGGATCATCGAGTCGTCGTGGGCGATCACGATGATCTCGTCGGAGGCGGAGATCACGGTGTCCATGAGCGGGTTCAGCATGACCGCGCCGTCCCGGCGCAGCCCGATCACCGTGGCGGTCTGGTACGCCGGGAGCACCTCGCCGTACGTCATGCCGGTGAAGCCGGGGTCGGAGCGCAGGTAGATCTCCCCGTCGCTGAAGTTGAGCAGGTCCATGCAGACCACGGACATGCCCGACTGCCGTGACGACTGCACGATGAGCCGGGAGGCGGTGTCGTCGGAGTCGACGAGGTGGACCTCCGGGCCGCCCGCGAGACGCGCGGCGGCCATGTTGGAGCTCCCGGCGATGGCGGCCACCACCGGCGGGTGGCCACCGGGCCGCTTGGCCAGGGCGAGCAGTGTCTTGATGACGTGCGCGTCGGGGTCCTCGCCCTGCGGGGAGAGGACGACGACCGAGCGGGCCCCGGCCAGGTTCATCAGGTCGAGGTCGGTCGGCTCGGTGGGCCGCCCGGTCCGGCAGACCAGCCGGGTCCTGCCGGTCTCGCCCGCGAACTGCCGGATCTCGTCCTCCATGGCGAGCTTGTCCTTGTCGGCGAGGATCGTGATGACCGACCTGCGGTCGCTCGCGTGCGCCTGGACCAGCTCGCCGACGATCGTGAAGACCTGCTCCGACCAGCCCAGGATCACGATGTGGCCGGTCTCGATGATCCGGGACCTGCCCTTGCGCAGCTCCTCGAACCTGCTCTTGAGGTCGTTGGCCAGGACGCCGACCAGGGCGCTGACGATGAAGAGCCCGCCCAGCGACGCGACGAACATCAGGGCGACGAACGGCGCGCTGCCGGTGTCGCTGGCCACCTTCCCCGGGCTCAGCGCGCGCATCAGCGTCATCCACAGCATGCCGGGAGCGCCGCTGTGCTTCGCGGCCTCGTCCGGGGTCAGCCACAGGCTCAGCGCCGTGACCAGCAGGATCAGGCCGAGAGAGATGACGGCGAGCCACCCGATCAGCGCGGTTGTGCCCCGTGACATGGTGTTGTCGAACCAGTAACGCAGGCGTTCTCGGAGCGTCGCCCTCGGCACAGAATTCCTCCCCCGTCGGTAAAGCAGAGTCAACGATTGTACAAAAATTACCGATCATCGAGGGTGTCGCCAGCCGCCAGCCGCCAGTTGCCAGCCGTCGCCGAGGCCGAGCAGCCGCCAGTTGCCAGCCGTCGGCCGTCGCCGAGGCCGAGCAGCCGGAGAGCCCGCTCCACAGCCGCTCCTCGTTCGTGTGGAACGTCTCGACGACGGAGCCGAGGCGCCGTCGTCGTGCGCTGTTCGAGGCCGGATCACCCCACCGGCCGGACACATCGCGGCAGGGGCGGGTGGCCGGGCGGTGACGAGGCCCGCCGATCCGTCCGGTTCACCCGACCTGGCTCCACGGGATGGCCTCGATGCGCTCGATGTGCTCCTCGCCCCACTCGCCCAGCGGCGCCATCACGGCGTTGAGCGAATGACCAAAATCGGTGAGGGAGTACTCCACTTTCGGCGGGACCTGGCGATACACCTCCCGATGCAGCAGCCCGGTGGTCTCCATCTCTCGCAGTTGCAGGATCAGCACCCGCTCGCTGATGTCGGGAATCGCGCGCCGCAACTCCCCGAATCGCAAGGGGCCATCCTGGAGCGCGAACAGGATCAGCCCCTTCCACTTGCCTCCCATGACGGCGATGGCAGCGTCGAGCCCGCAGGTGAATGTCCGTTTCTTGGCCTTCTCCACCGACCCATACTTACATTTTCATCAGTATCTGACAAAATTGTCGGTACTTGAGAAAATATCAGTACTCCGGCCAGCATGAACCAGGCGCCGCGCCAAGACCACGAGGGTCTCCAAATGGCCCGCTCACCTCCTTATCCCTGTGGCTGGAGTTATGCATATGACCGAGAAGAACGTGACACCGGTGACCGTCATCGGCCTGGGCTCGATGGGCAGGGCACTGGCCGAGGCCTTCATCCGGGCCGGACACCCGGCCACCGTCTGGAACAGGACCTCCGCCAAAGCCGGGCCCCTCGTCGCCATGGGAGCCGGGCACGCGGAGGCCGTCGAGGACGCGGTGGCGGCGAGTCCGCTGGTCATCACCTGCCTGACCACCTTCGATGACATCCGGGCGGTCCTGCGGCCGGCTGCCGCGTCGCTGCGCGGGCGGGCCCTTGTCACCCTGAACAGCGGTTCCCCGGCGGGTGCCCGCGAGATGGCCGCCTGGGCCATCGACCACGGCGCCCGGTTCCTGGCCGGGGCGGTCAAGAACGTGCCCTCGGCCGTGGGGGCACCGGACACCCTGCTGTACTACAGCGGCGACAGGGCCGTTTTCGAGGAGTTCGAGACGACCCTGAAGGTGCTGGGCGGCGACACCGTCCACCTCGGCGCCGAGACCGACCTCGCCGCCCTGTACGAGATGGCGGTGGGCGCCATCCTGCTGCCCGCTCTCGTCGGCTTCTTCCAGGGCGCCGCCGCCGTCCAGGCGCGCGGGCTGGAGGCGGCCTCCATGGTGCGGTTCGCCGGCAGGTGGCTGGACATGATCAGGTCCTTGCTGCCGATCTACGCCAAGGAGATCGACAGTGGTGACTACACCAACGCCGCCTCCTCGGTGAACCTCTTCCTGGCCGGGGCGGCCCACGACGAGGACCTGGCCAAGGAGACGAACGTCGACACGGCCTGGCTCGCCCCACTGAATGACCTGGTGAGGCGGGCGGCCGAGGCGGGCCACGGCGACCACAGCATCTCGGCCCTCACCGAGATGCTCAGAAAACCGGCGCGGCCGAGCCTGTCGCGGACCGGCGTGCGCCAGTCCTCGTAGGCGTCCTCGGCCGCCTGCCGGATCTTCGGGACTCCGCCACCCGCACGGTCAGGCGGAGGCGGAGGCCAACGGCATCTCGGCGGAGGACTTCCCGCCGCACGCGGTGAGGACCATGGACCTCCGCTGCCTACTGGAGTTCTACGCGCCACGTATCGCCGCGGGCGGTCACGTCGGGCCTTCCTTTCAGCGGCAGGCCGGGCGTTATGCCAGCTGGGAGTCTTTTCGGAATCCGCGACCCCTCACGCGCCTGGCGGTGAGATGCGCGGTGACAAACGGCGGAAAGAAGTGCGTCCGGTATGCGAAACGCGGTGCTTGACGTCACTTCCGATTTTTCGGGCTCCGTTTTCGCCTTTGGAAATAAAATGGAGGTTGTTTGAGGAGGACTGTTCGACAGCTTGGGAAAATGACCTAGGGTTCACGGTGATGACGTACGGGAACGGGGCCGGGGTGCCGCCACGCCGCTCCCGTTCCCGGTTCCCGGCTCCCTTCCTCGGGCCGCTCCCGCTCCCGGTCCTGGTCCGCCTCCGGTTCCGTCAGGGAAGTTTGGTCCAGGGGCCCGGGGCGTGGTCGTCCTTCGGGATCCACAGGGCGGGCTGGAGCTCGCGGAGGCGTGGGGCGCAGCGGTCGTTCCACGGGAAGCGGCCCGCGGCGTCCGGCCAGACGACCTCCATGAAGGCCAGCGGGGGCCGCCGGTAGAAGTGCAGCGCCGTGCCGAACAGCGACCGGTACCAGCTCGCGTCCACCGTTTTCGCGACGACCGGGTAGTTCCTGATCACGTCGTCCCGCTCCCGGTCCTCGACCAGATGACGCCCGGCGGCGATCTCGTCGGCCAGGGTGTCGAGGCAGTCGCCCATCACGTCCACGCGGAGACCGAACATGGCCACCTCGGGGGAGCGGAGGGTGTGCCACAGCCCGACGGTGAACGCCCAGCCGGGCCCGTTCTCGTCCTCCGGGACCATGACGACCGCCCACCCGTGATCCCGGACGCTCCGCATCGTCCTGAGGTCGGCCTCGTCGAGAGGCGCCTCCTGCTCGTCCTGCTCGGCGCACAGCAGGCAGTGGCACGCGTTCTGGTGGAACATATGCCTGATCGTAGTGCTTTGTGGTTGTTCATGCCTTCAAGTCCGGTAGCACTCGCCTCGCTCGGACCTCACTCGGTACGGGAGGTATTTGTGCGCGAGGGTTGACAGCCGTTATCGCCGATGTAACTATCGCAAAAATCTTACAAATATCTGAAAATAGATTCGAGTAACTCGAATGAAGAGCGGTAGGAAATCATCAAGCGTCGATAAGGCATTTGAGCTGATCAGCGCGGTGTCCGGGAGCGGTCAGTCGGGAATGACCCTGGGCGAGCTCGCGGCGCACACCGGCGTGGCCGTCAGCACCGCTCACCGCTATGCCATCTCGCTGCTTGAACTGGGCGTCCTGGAGCGGGACGCCGCCGGGGTGTTCCGGCTCGGCGTCACCCTCATCACCCTCGCCGGGCGCTACCTGGAGGAGGACGGGCTCCGCGCCGCGGCGCAGCCGTACCTCGCCGAGCTGGTCGAGATCAGCGGTGAGACCGTCCACCTCGGGGTCCCGGTGGGCCACCACATCGTCTATGTGGACAAGGTGGAGAGCGCCAAGTCGGTGCGCCTGGTCTCCCGGATCGGCAGTCGCGTACCGCTGCACTGCACCGCGATGGGCAAGGCGGTCCTCGCCTTCCTGGACGAGCCGCGCCGCGCCGAGATCCTGGCCCTCCAGGCGGAGCCCCGCACCCCGAGAAGCCTCACCGGCGACGCGCTGCTCGCCGAGCTCGACACCGTACGCGACCAGGGCTTCGCGATCGACGACGAGGAGAACGAGGAGGGGGTGCGCTGCATCGGCCTGCCGATCATGAACGCCTCCGGCCGTCCGGTGGGGGCGTTCAGCGTGTCCGCACCGGCCGGAAGGTTCAGCCTCGGCGACTGCCACCGCTTGGCGCCGGTCGCGCTCGGCATGGCCGCTGACATCGGCCGCCGCATCGGCTACGCCGCTCCCCGGGCGCGCAAACCCGCCTGACCTCGCCCTTTCCAAAGGGTCATGAAGCTTGTACCGCAAGGCTTGTATGGAAGGAAGTGCAACGAATGTCCGCTCTCACCTCGCCGGACGCCTCCGTCATCACCGTCCGCAACCCCGGCACCGGCGAGCAGCTCGGGGAGGTGGAGGCGGCGAGCGCGGAGCGGGTGGCCGCGGTCGTCGAGACCGCCCAGGAGGGCCAGCGGGCGATGGCGGCGATGCCCGCCCACGAGCGCGCGGACCTCCTGCGCCGGGTGGCCGACCTGATCGAGGCCGAGCGGGACGAGCTCGCCACGCTGCTCGCCGCCGAGAACGGCAAGCCCGTCCAGCAGACCCGGGGCGAGGTCGACGCCGCGATCCGCATCTTCCGCGGGTACGCGGGCGAGGCCACCAGGCTCTTCGGCCGCCAGATCCCGCTCGACGCCGTACCCGGCCTGGAGCGGCACCTCGCGGTGACGATGCGCGAGCCCCTCGGCGTCGTCGCGGCGCTGGTCCCGTTCAACTACCCGGTCGAGCTGTACGCGCACAAGGCCGCCGCCGCCCTCGCCGCGGGCAACGCCGTCGTCGTCCAGCCGCCCGCCCGCTGCCCGCTGGCCCTGGTCAGGGTGGCCGAGCTCGTCGAACGGGCCGGTGCGCCCGCCCACGCCCACCAGCTGGTCACCGGGGGCGTCCAGGTGTCCCAGGCGCTGGCGCAGCACCCCGGGATCGCGGCGGTCGGCCTCACCGGCAGCACCGCGGCGGGCCGTGAGATCGCCCGCCTCGGGGCCGCGACCCTGAAGAAGGTCTTCCTGGAACTCGGCGGGAACGACGCGCTCATCGTCTGCGACGACGCCGACGCCGAGGAGGCCGCCCGCGCCGTCGTCCTCGGCCGCCTGGCCAGGGGGAACGGGCAGATCTGCTGCGCGGTCAAACGCGTCTACGTCCAGGACGGCATCCACGACGCCTTTGTGGAGTCGCTGCTCGCCCAGACGGCCAAGCTCTCCGTGGGCGACCAGCTGCTTGAGGAGACCGACGTCGGCCCCCTCATCGCCGAGGAGGCCGCCGAGCGGGTCGAGGCCGCCGTGGGCAGGCTCGTCGGGGAGGGCGCCACGCTCGCCGCCGGAGGCGGCAGGCGCGGCGCGTTCGTCGACCCGGTCGTGCTGGTCGACGTGCCCGCCAGCAGCCCCACCTTCGCCGAGGAGATCTTCGGCCCGGTGGCGCCCGTCGCCCGCTTCTCCGACCCTCTCGACGCGGTGCGGATGGCCAACGAGTCCCCGTACGGCCTGCACGCCGCGGTGTTCACCCGGGACGTCTCGCGGGCGTTCAGCATCGCGCGGCGCCTCGACGTCGGCGGGGTCGTCATCAACGGGTCCACCGCGCTGCGCGCCGAGAACCTGCCCTTCGGCGGTACCAAGGACACCGGCGGCTACCGAGAGGGCCTGCACGAGACCGTCCTCGACTTCACCCGGCAGAAGACGGTCATCGTCATGGAGGCCTTCGAATGAGCCTGGAGCTCCGGGGCGTCCGCAAGGACTACGGCGGCGTCGAGGTGCTGCACGGGGTGGACCTCGTGGGCCACCCCGGCGAGGTCCTCGCCGTGGTCGGCGCGAACGGAGCCGGCAAGTCGACCCTGATCAGGATCCTCGCCGGTGCCCAGCCCATGAGCGCGGGCGAGATGTGGATGGACGGCGAGCGGGTCGAGCTGCGCTCGCCGCACGACGCGCACGCCCGGGGCATCCGCACGGTCTACCAGGAGCTGACCCTGGTACCCCAGCTGTCGGTCACCGAGAACCTGCTGATGGGGCACTTCCCCAGGAAACGCGGCGGGTTCATCGACTGGACGGCGGCGCACGCCCGCGCCGGGGAACTGCTGGAGAGCATCGGCTTCGGCGCGATCGACCCGCGTACCATCGCGGGCCGCCTGACGGTGGCCAGGCAGCAGATGGTGGAGATCGCCAAGGCGCTGGTGGACGAGCCGAAGGTGCTCGTGCTCGACGAGCCCTCCGCCGTGCTGGCCGGAAGCGACCTTGAGTCGCTGTTCGCGCTGATCAGACGGTTGCAGGAGCGCGGGGTGCTGGTCGTCTACGTCTCCCACCGGCTCGCGGAGGTCCTGGAGCTGGCCACCTCGATCGTAGTGATCAAGGACGGCAGGATCGTCGAGACGACCGAACCCGCCCGTACGGGCGAGAACGAGCTGATCCGCCTCATGGCGGGCCGCCGCCTCGAACAGATCTACCCCGACCGGCGCGCGGGCCACGGCGAGGTACGGCTCAGCGTCTCCGGGCTCACGCGCGGCGGCGAGTTCGAGGACGTCTCGTTCTCCGTGCGCTCGGGGGAGATCGTCGGCCTGTTCGGCCTGGTCGGCTCCGGCCGCAGCGAGCTGGCCCGATGCGTCTTCGGCGCCGAGCCCGCGTCCGCGGGCCAGGTGCACGTCGGACCGCGCGCCGAGTCGTCGGATCGGACGCGCGCCGATGTCGGTGACGGTGTCGAGTCGGCAGATCGGACGCGTGACGGTGCCGGGGCGGTGGATCGGACGCGTGACGGTGACGGTGTCGAGTCGGCGGGCCGGACGCGTGACGGTGTCGAGTCGGCGGGCCGGGGGCGCGGACGGTCCGGTGCCGTCGGTTTCCGTACGCCTGCCGAGGCCATCGCGGCCGGGCTCGCGCTCGTCACCGAGGACCGCAAGCGCACCGGCCTGGTACTCGGCATGAGCGTGCTCGACAACATCACGCTCACGACCCTGTACTCGGCCACCAGGGGCCCGCTGATCGACACGGGCCGCAGGCGCAGGAACGTCGCCGAGATGATCGACCGGCTGGGCATCCAGCCCCCGGGGTGCGCCTCGATGCCGGTGGTCAACCTCAGCGGAGGCAACCAGCAGAAGGCCGTGCTCGCCAAGTGGCTGCTGGCCGAACCGCGGGTGCTCATCCTCGACGAGCCGACCCGCGGCGTGGACATGGCGGCCAGGGTCGACATCTACCGCATGATCGACGACCTCGCCCGGCAGGGCCTCGCCGTCCTGCTCATCTCCTCGGACCTGACGGAGGTGCTCGGCGCCACCGACCGGGTGCTCGTGATGAACCAGGGGCGCATCACCGGCGATCTGCGTTCGGACCAGACCACGGAGGACGAGATCCTCGCCCACTCGATCGGGCTGACAGCATGACCCGCTCACCCCGGAGGGACAGCATGACCCGGCCAGCCCGGAGCAACGACACGACCCGGCCGGTCCGGGGCGACGACACGACCCGATCGGTTCAAGGCAGTGACACGGCCCGGCTGGTCCGGGGCGACGACACGGCCCGATCGGTCCGTAGGGACCGGACGACCCGGCGGCTCGCCGAGGCCGGGGGGATCGCGTGACCGGGCAACCGGCCGGGCCCGCGCGGGCCTCCACCGCTCCGAACCCCAAGGACTCTCCCGCCCCGGCGCCCGCCGGTCCGGCGGCCCCGGTGTCCGGGAGGTGGCCCCGGCTGGTCCTGGCCGGGCGGGACGTCACCGCGCAGGTCGCGTTCGTCACGCTCATCGTGGCGCTCGTCGCGGTGGCGGCGCTCACCTCCGACACGTTCCTGACCCCGACCAACCTCACCAACCTGCTCAAGCAGATGGTCACCACCGGCCTGCTGGCGTACGGCATGCTCGTGGTGATCCTCACCGGCGGCATCGACCTGTCGGTCGGGTCGGTGGTGGCCTTCTCCGGCATCATCACCGCCGGTCTCGTCTCCAGCCTCCCCATCCCGATGGCGACGGTCGTGGGCATCGCCTGCGGGATCGGGTTCGGGCTGGTCAACGGCATACTCGTCGCCCGGTTCGGGCTCGCGCCCTTCGTGGTGACCCTGGCGGCGCTGACCACCATCAGGGGTCTGGCGTTCGTCTACTCCGAGGTGCCGATCACCCCCGAGGACCCGGCGTTCTTCACCCTCGGCTCGGCGATGATCGGTCCCGTCCCGCTGAGCACGGTGATCATGCTGGCCGTGTTCCTGGTGGGCGGCCTGTTCCTGACCCGCTTCCCCGCCGGGCGCTCCATCGTCGCGATCGGCGGCAACGCCGAGGCCGTGCGGCTCGCGGGCATCAACGTGCGCAGGCACGTGGTCCTCGCCTACACCATCAGCGGCGCGTGCGCCGGGCTGGCCGGCGTCATCCTGGCCAGCCGGGTGGGCATCGCCCAGCCGAGCGTCGGGGTGGCCTTCGAGCTCGACGCGATCGCCGCGTGCGTGATCGGCGGGGCGAGCCTGGCGGGCGGGCGCGGGTCCGCGAAGGCCACCTTCGGCGGCGTCCTGGTCCTCGTACTGATCAACAACCTCCTCAACCTGTACGGCGTGCAGAGCTTCTGGCAACAGGTGCTCAAGGGATTGATCATCATCGCCGTCATCCTCGTCCAGCGCGCCAACCAGACGCGTACCTGACGTACCGGCTCCACAACTCCCCCCGAGGTATACCGAAATGAACACTAAGAAATTCACCAGCCTGCTGGCCACCGGCCTTCTCGCTCTCAGCCTTGCCTCCTGCTCGTCCAGCGAGGGCGAGCCCACCACCGCCGCCTCCGCCTCCGGTGACGGCTCCTACACGATCGGCGTCGCCAACTTCATGCTGAGCGGCCCCTACTTCAGCGGCATGGACAAGGCGATCGCCGCCCAGGCCAAGAAGAAGGGCAAGATCGAGGTCATCAGCACCGACGCCAACGGCGACGCGGCCAAGCTCGCCTCCAACGTCGAGGACCTGCTGAGCAAGAACGTCGACGCCATCATCATCTCCGGCGGCCCGCTGGAGTCGGCGCCCGCGGCGCTCAACGCGGCCAAGACGGCGAACAAGCCCGTGGTCCTGGTCGACCGTAAGTTCCAGACCGGCGAGTACACCAGCTGGATCGGCCCGGACAACAAGGCGATCGGCGTGCAGAACGGTCAGTTCCTCGCCGAGAAGCTGCCCAAGGGCGGCAAGGTCGCGATCATCAAGGGCGGTCCCGCCGACAACAGCATCGGCCTGGCCCGTACCGAGGGCGTGAAGTCGGTGCTCGGCAGCACCGCGGGCATCACGCTCGTCGAGGCCCCCGACTTCGGCAACTGGGGATCCGACGGCGGCCTGACCGTGATGGAGAGCCTGCTGGCGACCAACCCCGACCTCGTCGCGGTGTTCTGCGAGAACGACGCGATGTGCCTGGGCGCGCAGCGCGCCATCGCGGACGCGGGCAAGGACAAGCAGATCGTCATCGCGGGTGTCGACGGCCAGGCCGAGGCGCTCAAGGCGATCCTCGACGGCACCAACTACCTGGTGACCGGCCTGAACGACGCGGACATCATCGGCGCGATGGGCCTGGACCGCGCGGTCGAGATCCTGAGCGGGGCCAAGGTCGAGAAGGACACCGTGGTGCCCTCCCCGAGGGTCACCAAGGAGAACGCGGCCGAGTACTTCGACCCGAACGGCGGCTTCTAAGCCGTTCCGCTCCGCGACCGTCCGGGGGGACGGCTCGCGGAGCACAGCCGGTGTGAACGGCGGACGGGTGGCGGTCGGCGACGCCACCCGTTGTCGCCCGGTATCGGAACGGAGGTGCGGACACCCGCGAGGACGCGGGTCGCGTTCAGGCACGAGCAATGCCTTACTCGTCGAGTGAAGGGCACGTAACCCATGCGAAGAAACGTCAGAGGGGCCGCGCGCAAGGCGGCCCTCGCCGCGGTCACCACGACCGTCGTGGCACTCACCTCGTTCGGGGTCAGCACCCCCGCGACAGGTGACACCGCCACCCCCAGTCCGGGCGGTTCCAGCACCCCGAGCAGCCCGAGCAGCCCGAGTACGTCGGCCAAGCCGGGCACGCAGGCCAAGGCGGGCGCGGCGAAGAGCGCCGCGGCCTGGACCCTGCTGCACTCCGAGAACTTCTCCGCCCCCATCAACACGGGCAACGCGCCGTGGGTCAGGGAGAACTACACCACCCCGTTCGACACGATCATGGACGACTCCGGCCAGTGGTACCGCAACGACTACGGGCCGGCCTGGACCACCGCGTTCAACTCCTTCGCCACCTACCGCAAGGAGTTCCCGGTCGGCCAGGGCGGCTGGCTGACGGCTTCGCTCTCGGCCCGCGACTGGAACAAGGACGGCGTCATCGAGTCGCCGCCGTCGATCACCACCGCGACGGTGGGCGGCGCGCCCGCGGCGGTGCTGAACGTGCCCGACCACACCGGCGGAGCGATCTTCCGGCCCACCAACAAGCTGCCCGACCAGTACCGCGTCGAGTACAAGCTCAAGACCATCGACTTCGGCGGCAAGCGGAACGGCTCGATCGAGTACAACGGCAAGGTCAACGGTTACAGCACCCAGGGATGCAAGACCCAGCACCCCTGGGGCGAGGGCTCCCGCAGCCCCGGCTGGAGCGGTAACGCCGCCGCGCCCTACTGCGAGTGGCAGGACGTGCGATCAGGCCCGTACGGCTACAACGGCTTCCACTTCATGTCGATCGTGGACTTCGCCAACCCCGCCCCGAGGAACAACCACTTCTGGCACTACCGCCGCAAGGTGCTGATGGACTCCTTCTCCCAGCACCCCGACCGGGTCGGCAGCGGCACCGGCGGGCGGGTCTGCAACTCCAACACCAACCAGTACTACAACTACCGCGACGGCAACTTCAACACGGTCAACATGTGGATCAGCGGCCTGCCCAACTGGACCCCCGGTCAGGGCGGCCTCGCGGGCAACTCCCAGTGGTTCATGACGAACTGCTCCGGTGGCGTGGCCGAGCAGCAGCTGTCGTCGGCCGCCGAGATCCAGCCCGAGCTGATGCCCAACCAGTCGTACACCTTCGCCATCGAGCGCGACGCCACCGGCTACGTCCTTGAGGCCAGCGGCAACTTCGCGAGGGTCGGGCAGAAGACGATCCGCTTCCACCGCCCCTTCATCGTCAACAACGCGCCGATCTGGCACTACAACGTCAAGCCCGGCGAGTACGACGGCCGCTACAACGCCACCCTCGTCCAGAACGACGTGAACGGCAGCGCGTCCTGGCCGAACCAGTGGCCGGCCGGTTCCCAGTATCCCGACTACTTCGTGATCGGCGACCTCTACACCAACGTCTACGAGGGCAGCGCGAGCCTGACGGACATCCGTCTCTACGTGCCCGAGACGACGCAGCCGGTCACCAACCTCGCGCTGAACAAGCCCGCCACCGCCAGCAACCAGTGCGCGGCCAACGAGGCTCCCGCCAAGGCCGTCAACGGCAGCTGGACGGGCGGCAACTCCGACAAGTGGTGCGGGCTGGGCGCCAACAAGTGGCTCCAGGTCGACCTGCAGTCGAACACGCAGGTGGGACGGTTCGTGGTGCGCCACTCCGGCGCGGGCGGTGAGAAGCCGAGCTGGAACACCCGAGACTTCGACATCCAGGTCAGTACCAACGGCACCACCTGGACGAACGTCGTGAGCGCCCGGGGTAACACCGCCGACGTCACCACCCACACCGTCACACCCGTCAGCGCACGGTACGTCCGGCTCAACGTGCTTACCCCGACCAGCGACAGCGATACCGCGGCCCGCGTCTTCGAACTGGAGGCCTATTCCAGCTAGCCGAACCGGCACGCGCCGCGGCGGGCACCCCCGCCGCGGCGCTCCGCCCGCCGGATCGCTCGCGCCGGACGCTGGAGCACACCGGACTCCCGGACTCCCGGATCGCTCGCGCCGGACGGTCGGAGCGGACACACCGGACGCCCGGAGTGCTCACACCAGCTAGTCGAAGTGCTCACACCGGACGGTTGAAGTGCTCACACCGGCCAGTGGAGTGCTCACGCCGGACTCCCGGAATGCTCACACCGGACGCCCGCCGGATCGTTCGCGCCGGATCGTTCGTGCCGGATGGGAGGTCCGAATCCGGCGGGGATTACCGGTCCGAATCCAGCGTGAGTTGCCGGTCCGAAACCCGCCAGCCCGATGTCGCACGCCCGCCATAGCTTTGCTCGCGTGCAGGGCCCCTCCCGCCGTACGGGGCCCGATGACGAAAGGGCAATTCATGGAACTGCAGCTTTCCGGCCGCGTCGCGGTCGTCACCGGAGCCTCCAAGGGCATCGGCCTGGCCGTCACCCGTACCCTGCTCGGCGAGGGGGTCCGCGTCGTGGCCGCCTCGCGCAAGAGCACCCCGGAGCTGGAGGCGCTCGGTGGCGCCGACCTGCTCCACGTACCGGCCGACCTGACCGACCCCGAGGCGCCGGGCCAGATCGTGGCGCGGGCCGTGGAGGTGTTCGGCGGGCTGGACATCCTGGTGAACAACGCCGGTGGCCCGCCGCCCGGTACGGCCCTGCCGCGCTTCTCGTTCATGGCCCCCACCGACGACGACTGGCGGGCGATGTTCGAGTTCAACCTGTTCTCGATCGTACGGGCCGTCCGTGCCGCCGTCCCGGTGATGCTCCAGCGGGGCGGAGGCTCGATCGTCAACGTGTCCTCGGGCGGTGCCCGGCAGCCTGCCCCGATGAACGTCGACTACAACGCCGCCAAGGCCGGTCTGAACAACCTCACCAAGGCGCTGTCCGAGGAGTTCGCGCCGCAGGGCATCCGGGTGAACACCGTGTCCCCGGGACCCGTGCGGACGGCGTGGTGGACCGAGGAGGGCGGTGCGGCCGACATCATCGCCGCGCAGGCGGGAACCGACCGTGACAGCGTGCTGAACAGTGTCGCGGTGGAGATGATGAAGCTGACCACCGGCCGCCTCGTCGAGCCGCAGGAGATCGCCGACGTGATCGCCCTGCTCGTCTCGCCGCGCTCGGCGAGCACCACCGGCGCCGACTTCGCCGTCGACGCCGGGTTCCTCAAGGAGATCTGACGCACCCGGCCGAGGTGGGGATCGGCTCGCCCGTGGTCACCTGATGCCCGTGGCCTTCATGCGCACGTGGTCATCCGGTGCTCATGATCTCCACCCGGTCGTGGTCACCTGATGCCCGTGGCCTCCATGTGCCCATGGCCGTCCGGTGTCCGTGATCTCCACCCGGCCGTGGTGACCCGGTCTCCACGGGCCTGACGTTCTGTCGTAGGGGAATGCCAGACTTGCGGCACCGCACCGCGGTGTTCCTGTGACGTGGTGTTCCCCGTGACGCCGGGCGACCGGCCGTCTGTTCCGCGAGGAGGCATCATGACGACCCTGGGCCAGGACGACATACCCCCCAACATCGGACGTCCCGCGCGCGGGGCCCTGGCCGAGGCCGGTTACACGACGCTCGCCCAGCTGGCCTCCGTGACCGAGCGGGAGCTCCTGCGGCTGCACGGCGTGGGTCCCAAGGCCGTCCGCCTCCTGCGCGAGGCCCTCGCCGAACGCGGCCTCGCCTTCGCCGACCGGGAAGCGTGAGTTTTCCGTGACCAACTGTTGAGCAACATAGAGTTATGCCCACGATGACCCTGCTTATCTTGACCTAACTTCCCGAGAAGGTCCGTGGAGACTCCACCGCCATGAGGGCGTCAGTTGCGAATGCCCTTCCTGAGCGAGTCAGTGTGGATGACAACTCCTCGACATCCCCTGAAAAGAAACTTAAAACTCCGGGGGATTTTCGGTTTCACCGTACAGGCAATATCTACTCTATCCTAATTGGGTAATAGAATATTTGGTTGATGTTCCGCCTGCGTCTAATTGGAATATTTAAGATGTTTGAGTTGTCTCAATAGGATTAGCAAATGGATGCCGTGGGTGAAAAGATGCGAGCCATCCGGGGTAACCGGCGTGATTAGCATCATTATTTTGGAGCGCTCAACGAGGGGATGGGGTTCTAGTCGCTTTACGAGGCGAGCCGGATTCCTGGTCGCTCCCTCAGTCGCGGTGGGATCGTTGAAGTCCAAAATGCTGACGCCCGCAATCCACCGATATGCCGGGGCGAGTCCGCTGCAGGTGAGCGCTACTGGGGGTATCGCGCTTACGAAGCGTTGTCGCCGGTATTCGTGTTTGGCCACATAGTGAAATGAATCGCGCCGGAACACACTGAGCAAGATGTCCGAGGCAACCAGCATGCCTATCGGCTGAAATAAGAGCATCTGCTAGATGTTGTGGCGCCATGGAGCCCCTGGGAGATTTTCTTGCGATCCAGAAGCCCGTCGTAGAACAATCGATCGATCTTCTGTTGCATAGCCGATCTGGTAAAAGCTTAGTCCGGCAGATAAAAATAGATCTTTTAGATCCTTGATTTCAGTGGAACCCACTGTGAAGACCAATTGAAAGTCAACCGAGTCGCCAAAGATCAGATCATCGAGGATGGGAGTGTTTGATAAAGAACTAATCTCTGCGACCATGTCGGATACAGGGATTGCTGATTCGTCGACAACGAATCCCACCTTACTTGATCGGGCGATTGATTCGATGGTTGCTTTTAAGCCGTCCGAGCTATCCTGGCAACTGGTCACGCAACCGCTTAAAGCCAGGCATCGTCCTTCACGAACACGAGCAAGAGGGCGGCGCCATGCAGATATCAGTTCCTCTTCTCTGTGCTTACTGATTTTTGCCCCATTGGGCTTGAGAGTGCCGAAGTATTTCTGAGCAGCCGCCGCGACCCCCGTAAAGCCCGTCATACAGAGAAGGTCACCAGGCCGTGCACCAGATCGTAGTAGTGTGCTCCCTGGGTCCGCCGTTCCGACAGCGGTTGCCGAAAGGATGAGCCTTTCGGCGGTCCCTATGTCACCTCCGACATTAGGCGCTCCTATGTGATCGCAGGCATCACTGATTCCTTGGACAACTGCGCGGAATGCTTCGTCAGGCATGCTCCGTGGATAGCGAATAACCGACAGGAGAGCTATTGGTTGTGCTCCCATAGCTGCTATGTCGCTGAAATTTGCCATGGCCAGGTAGTAGCCGACGTCATACTCGTCCAGGAGGCCCAACTCGTAAAGCATGAATTTTGACCCACGTACATAGTCGGATCCTAGGACGATCTCTTGGTGGCCGTCGAGTCGGAAAACAGCACAATCGTCCTGGCCGTCCGCACCTACCAACAGCTTGGCTCCCCCACCTTGGGACAGGCGTGTGGACCAGTCTTTGCTTTGACCAGAAAAAATGGAGGAGATGACCTCGGTCAGACGGGTTGGTTCATCTGACGGAGAGAGGGAATCAACCAAGTTGATCACCTTTCTGTATTGATGGTAACGGAAGCGCAGGTGGCCGTGCCGTCTCTCAGGTAGATTCGATATCTTCGAATCGCCAATCTCTGGTTTTGTCGAGAGTCTTGCGAAGCAGCTCCTTCCGAATGATAGCTGCCCAGTCCCACTCTGGATCGGGAATACCAAGAACTTCGGCGGCCACCGACCGTAGGTATTGTCGACGCATGCTCCTTCCGAGTCCGTACACGATGTGGCCTCGACCGATGGAGTGGTAATAAAAGTAGGGTGATTTTAGTGACGCTAGAGTGGCCAGACTCATCGGACTGTCCAGAGAGATTCCTGTTAGTCCATCGCGTATCATTATATGATCAACCGCTCCTGCGTCAATCGGCAAAAAATGCCAATGTGCATGCGTGATACAAGCAGACCGATCCATGTCCACGGTGGATCCATGTTCCAGAACAAGGAGGGGGCCAAAGGTGACCTCATATTGGATGCTGACGGCATTTCGTAAATTTTCTACTTCTTGCCCGTGATCCCTGATAACTTCGGCAAAACTATAATAGTGACGATTTGAGACTAAGAGAAGATGGCCTACCGTGAGAGGTGACAAGTCTGCGATAAGGCTCAAGTTTTCTGTACGCGTGATGAGACGACTCGGGGGGTCTCCGTTATACGTGCGCGAAAAATCGACATACGGATCGCCCGAAATCTCCTGGCATAGGTCGGAACCAACGCATGTAGCGTCGTATCCTTCCAACAAAACTGCCTCCTGGAACTGCTTGAGCGGGAGGAGTCGCAGACCTCGCGTTCGGGGCATCTGTCTCACATGGATGCACTGCTGTACAGGAAGCAAAAGTCCGTAGACGGTTATCATAGCTGGAGTTTCCGTTTAGGTCATCCTCTAAAACACCCGAAACCCCCCAAAGGTGTACACGTTCATGCGCCTCTCAACTGCTCGCGTCCTCGATAAGGGCACCGTGTTGGTGGCGACCCTCGCCCTGGCCGGTCGCCAGTATCACATCCCGTCGAAACCTTTCTGGGACTCTGTTGTCGCGCAGGCAAGCTACGTGATGATCGGATTGATCGCTGTGGTTGGGGTGTTCGGCGCGCTCACTCCATGGGAAGCGCTCTCAGACCGCTCACGGTTAAAGCGCAGAGTGACCATGCAGCGCCAGATACTGAGCGCTTTCGGTCAGTTACTGGGTATGGGTAAACGGGCACGACCCTCTATCGGTATAAGCGATCTTAGCTTGCATATCTGGCGCCAGAAGCGTACCTGGAGACATCCTCGGAGTGGAGAACTTCTGCGCATCGCGACCTATCGCCTAGGATCTACACCTGTAACAAGAAGCTTTCACCCCACAAAAGGCATTGGTGTGATCGGCCTATGCTGGAAATACGACAAGGAGGTCGGCAAAAACGTTGCCGAGCTTTCTCGGATATTGACCGATGAGGCGAGTTTTGCCATTTACCGGGACGAGCACGGATCTGATGGAGTGATGGGACTCAACTGGGAGGAGTTCTGCCGGATCAACCACCGAGGAGCTGTTTTCGCGACCCCCATTAGAAATGGCAGATCAAAGTTCATCGGTTGCATCAGCTTGGACGCTACGGATGGCTATCCACAGCTAGATTGTCCTCAATTGTGGCATGAGCTAAACTCTTTGAGCATCTTAATCGGGCAGGAAGGGTTTCAAGATGTCTAGCAGTTTTCCGGAGGCGGTTGGTTCTATGATTTCTTTGGGGTTGACTATAAAAAATACGCGTTCTGCTTATGAGCAGAACGCGGCTGAATACGCTGAATCAACAAGGGGCTATGAAGGATTTCCGGGGTTGAAGAATGAGGTCATCTCGTTCGTGGACCTCGTGCCGCAGACGACGGTAATCCTGGACTTGGGGTCCGGCGGAGGGCGGGACGTCGAACTTATATCAGCACGTGGGCGAAAGGTCGTCGCCGCAGACATCGCCTTAAACATGCTTACTCAATCCAGGACGAGATCAGCTACCGACTCGATAGGTCGGATTGGCTTTACTCAGCTCAACATGCTGGAGCTTCCTTTCGGGGACGCTACTTTTGGTGGCGTCTGGGTGTGTGGCAGTTTGCTTCACATCCCATCCTGGGCAGCGCCAAAGGTGCTGGCGGAGATTTTTCGAGTGCTGCTTCCCGGAGGAGTCACTGCTATAAGCATGCAAGAAGGCGAAGGTGAAGGTTGGCGAGTTGGGAAAAGCCTGCCGACGCCTAGATGGTTCACCTTTATCGACCCACAGGATTTCCTCGTTGGTGTGTCGGCCGCGGGCTTTAAATTTCCAAAATTTCATTATAATGGCAGGCCGGGATGGTTCGTTGCTACGGCGACAAAATGACTTCTAGCTCTCCGCCAACGGATTTGTCCATGCTTCTGGGTTGCAGTTCGGGACTATCTGTCGTATGCCCCCGCGGGGATCGGGGACATCACCCTCATATCGAGGGATTATGTGGATATGTAAGTGATCAACACTTCTGCCGGCGGCAATGCCCTCATTGATCCCTATGGTGTAGCCGTCGGGGGAATAAATTGCATTGAGCTCCTCCTGAGTATCCCGGATCAGAGAGTATGCTGCCCGGATCTCACTGGAAGTCAGACTAAAAAATGAAACGACATGTCGCTTCGGTACTATTTCGACGTGCCCCTTCGTTGCCGGATAGTTGTCATAACGAGTGTAGAAGCTTCTATTTTCTCGCATCACCCTGTTCAACTCAGGATTGTCCTGGTGGCAAAACAGACATGCGTCGGCTGTCGAGTTGTGGGCCGCCCCTTGCAGCAATCCGATACTTGAGCAAATAAGTCTGAAAATACTGGAAAACAACTTATGGCAGCGGCCGGGCTTGCTGGAGGGTGAGGATCCTCGCTTTTCATGGGTTTTACGATTGTTGGGCGTGGTTATTGCGGTCATGTGAATTCCCCCGTCGATTGAAATTAAGGAGAGTGGTTTGTGGTTCCCTGTGCCTCGTTGTACTATTTTTGGTATTTCGGGCGACTCGGCTCTGGAAGATTATTGTGACGCAAGGTAGGGGAGTTGCGCAGCAGGCTCGCGATTTAACCCAAATCTTTCGTAGTCTCCGCCATCTTTGATTCAGGCATGGCGATGCCACCCTCTACGTTCACCCTCACGCTGGTTCAGCAGGAGAACCAGAGGTCCGGTATTCAATCCTTAAGGCCTCGTTGAGATGTTTGGCGGCTTCTTCAAAACCTCTCTCGAGGCGTCAGCTGTTGTGCCGCATCTCGGGCCAGAGCTGTGGCCACGGGCGCAGCGGGTCGCGGCAGACGAGGATGGGCAGATGCTGTTCCTCGTTGGACAGGCCGACGCCGTTGTCGATCCTGCCGCGTTCCTCGCAGGCGGTGAACGCGCGGGCGTAGCCGTCGGGGAAGTCGGTCACGACCACGGCGATCCGGGCGGACGCGGGGGGCGGGCCGCGCCAGTAGAGCTCGTTGTGCCCGCTGTGGACCTCGGGCAGCCCGTACTCCCCGGCGTAGCGGTCCAGCGCCCCGGCCTCGCCGTAGTTGTCGGTGAGGAGTACGGCTCCCGCGCGCTCCTGGGGTGTCAGCCCGCCGACCACCGCCGCGACCCGCGCGGCGAACTCCGGCCAGCCGATCGACTCGCGCGCCACCTCGTTGATCCCGGCGACCGGGGTGCCCTCCAGCGCCGGGGGAGGGATCACCGGCAGTGCGATGACGACGGAGACGACCGCGTTGACCGCCAGGGCGCCGACGACCAGCACCCGCCGTCCCGTACCCGACATCCACCGGACGACCGGGCCGCACCCCGCCGCGAAGAGCAGCACGAGCAGGCCCGCCACGTAGTCGGGGCGCCCGCCGGAGTAGAGCGTCAGCGCGCAGGCCAGCGGGTAGGCCAGGGCGAGGCAGCGCAGGCGGGGTTCCCGCCACAGCCGTACGGCACCGGCCACCTGGACGACCGCCTGGGGCGGGCCGAGCAGCAGGATCTGCAGCGGTACGAAGGCGAGGCGGTTGTCGGCGCCCTCGTCCGCCTCCAGTGCCCCGGCCATCACCAGCTGCGGCCAGCCGTGGGTCGCCTGGTAGACCAGGTTGGGCGCGGCGATCACGAGGGCGAGCAGCGCGCCGAGCCAGAGCCTGCGGTCCCGCAGCACGTCGCGCGGCCCCGCCGCCAGCACGCCCACGCCCAGGCTGACCAGGAACAGCACGATCAACTGCCGGTTGTACGTCGCCACCCCCGCGACGGCGCCCAGCGCGAGCCACCAGCGCCCGTCGCCCCGCAGTGCCCGTACGGCGAACAGCGCCGCCGCGACCCAGAGCGGAAGATCGACCCCCAGGGTCAGCAGGGAGTGCCCGCCGAGCAGGAGGAGGGTCGTGGTGGCGATTCCCGCCGCGGCGACGATCTGCGCCCTCCGATCGCCGCCGAGTTCCCGGGCCAGGAGGGCGACCAGGACGACGACGAGCGACGCGATCAGGGCGGGGACGACGCGCAGGGCGACCACGGTGTCGCCGAACACGGCGACCGAGGCCCGCGCGATCAGCGGGGTCAGCGGCGGGGTGTCGAAGTATCCGAGGGCGGGCCGCTCGCCCAGCATCCGGAAGTACAGCTCGTCCCGGTGGTAGCCGTAGCGCGGGCTCGCGACGAGCAGCACGGTGAGCGTGGCCAGCGCGACCGCGCCGACGGGCCGCCCGGCGAAGGGGACCGGGGCGGCCGTTCCGGCATCGGGCGGGACGGAGGGGGAGGGGGCGGACATTTGTTCATCATCGGCTTTCGGCGTCGGCGGCGCGAGTGGCTCGGGGAAGCGCTTGCACAGCGGTGTACGCCGGTTCGATTCCGGTCACGGCCTTCCGCGCCCGTCATGATCGTCACAGAGGTACGGGCACTCGCGCGGACCGTGGGCGCCGGGGGAAAAATCCCTCGACGCCCTCCACGTCGTGCTGAGACACTGACCGCTGCCGGATGCCCAGGGCACCTCGGCCCGACCGAGTCCCGGCCGGGTCCTGGTCGGGTCCTGGTCGGGTCCTGGTCGGGTCCGACCAGGCTGTGACCTGGCCTAACCTGGCCTGGTCCAACCCGGCCTGGTCCAACCCGGCCCCGCCGCACCCGGCCGCACTCGGCCGGACCGCTCGCCGGTCGGCGGAGGCGCCGGTCGCGGTGGCCGGAACCGAGGTTCCGGACGACTTTCCAATGATCGTTATGACAGCAGGTGGAGCATGAACCCGGTTGGCGAGAAAGAAATACGCGGATCCTTCGTCAACTGCTCCAAGGGAGAGGCGAACAGGATCAACCTGCCCAGGAACCTCCCCGAGCTCTCCTGGGCCGACCTCGACTTCCTGGGCTGGCGCGACCCCGGCGCTCCCGACCGGGGCTACCTGGTCGTCGAGCGGCGGGGCGAGCTCGTCGGCGTCACCTTGCGCGTCGCGCAGGATGTCCGCAGGAGCTTCACCAAGAGCACCGTCTGCTCGATCTGCGTGACGCCCCACTCCGGCACCGGGGTCGCCCTGTTCGTCGCGCCCAGGGTCGGGGCCGCGGGCCGCCAGGGCAACACGGTCGGCACCTACGTCTGCGCCGACCTGGCCTGTTCCCTCTACGTGCGGGGCACGAAGCGAACGGATTCCGGCGTACGGTTCGAGGAGACGCTCACCACGGAGGAGCGGATCGTCAGGGCCGTCGTCAACCTGGAGGGTTTTCTGGACAGGGTCCTCGACGGCGACCTGCGTTCGGCGTGACCATGAACGTGACCGCGACCTAGTCCGCGACCGCTTCCTCCGCCTCCTCCAGCGTCCGTTTCATGTCGGCCGCCCCCCGCTCGACACGCGCGCGGATATCCGCCGCGAGCGCGTCCGGCAGCACGTCGGTGATCCAGACGAGACGGCTGTGACCGGACTCCTCGCGGAAAACCTGGAACGAGGCGTGGTGGTGGGTGATGGCCTGTTGCGCGCCTTCGACCACCGCGTAGGCGAACCGGCGGGTCGTGTCGTCGACATCGACGATCAGCTCACGGATGACCTTCCCGTTGGGGAAGACGAGAATTCTGACGTCGCCCTCGATGCGGGTGTCGGCGACCCGGTCCGGCAGGAGGCGCCGGTGTACCGCGCCCACGTCGCGGATCGCCGCCCACACCCGCTCCGGGCTGGAATTGATCACTACTTCTGTACGGATGGAAGCCATTTCCCGATCTCCTGTCTGGGGGGTTCCTCGGTCGGCGGATGCGTTGTCCGTGCTGTCGTCCCGGTCACGGCTGGACGTGGTCCGTGCCGCCGTCCTGGCCCAGGTGCCGGGAGAGCCGGTGCTGGTTCTCGGCGAGGCGCAGGCACAGGTGCCGCAGCTGGGTCAGCTCGTCGGGCGTGAAGTCGCGGAAGATCGCCGCCATCGCGGCCTGGGTCGGCCGGCGGAAGGATTCGATCCAGGACTCTCCCTCGGGGGTGATCTGGGCCAGGACGGAGCGCCGGTCATGACGATCGGGGACCCGCCGCGCCAGCCCGTCGCGTTCGAGGGTGTCGACCAGTCCGGTGACGTTGCGGGAACTCACCCCCGCCGACTGGGCCAGGTCGCCGATGCTGACCCCGTCGCCGGTCGAGGCGCTCAGCCGCATCAGGATGTCGAGTGCCCCCGAGCTCAGCCCGCGGCCCTGAGCGCCGTGGGCGCGGATGCGCTCGACGGCGTGGAAGGCGGTGCGGACGGCGGTCGCGGCTTCGAGGGCGAGGGTGTCGTCTCCGGCGGTGAACCGGGCCATGGCCGCCCTCGCCCCGGGATCGAAGAGGGAACCGCCGGGGTCGTGGGCGAACTCTGCCGATGATTTATGTACGTCCTTCATGATGAAGCCATACTTTAATACCTCCTTCGATAAATTGTCGATACGGGGACTCGCACCACGAGGCCCGGCTCCGGGCTCCGTGGGCTTCGGGCTCCGTGGGCCCCGGCTCCGGAGGAGCGGGCCCGTCTGTCCGCGTACGGGCCCTGAAACCCGCAGGTCACCGCAGTCCCGGACGCTCGTAAGACGGTCGCGGTCGTCGGGGGATGACATCCCCCGGGCTGACGCGCCGTCTCCGAAATCAGACCGGGATCCGATGTGGCCGGGGCGGTCGTTCGGAGATCGTGTCCGTCATGTTGACGTCAATCGCCATCGCCCTGACCCTCCTGACCTCGGGCGCGCAGGTATCGCGGGCCGCCCCCCTCGACTGGAGCGCCTGCCCGGGCGACAAGGTCGGTATGGAGTGCGCCGACCTGCGGGTCCCCGTCGACTGGCAGCGGGCCGACGGCCGCGAGATCACGCTGAAGCTGGGCCGCCTGAAGGCCACCGGCACCTCAGAGGGCTCCGTCCTGATCGCTTACGGCGGGCCCGGCGGCCCGGGGATCGCCCTCACCCAGTCGGGGAACTGGTGGGCCAAGCTCCGCGAGCGCATGGACATCGTCACGTGGGACACGCGGGGCTACGGCGAGCAGTTCGGCGGCCTGAGCACGGGCCTGCCGTGCACCTGGACACGCGTCCCGCTGCCCGAGTTCCCCGAGGACGACGCCGACTTCGGGCGGCTCTCCGACACCAACCGGGGCTACGCCGAGGCCTGCCGCAACAAGGACCCCGAGTTCTTCGCCGCCATGAGCTCGGCCGACAACGCCAGGGACATGGAGGCGATCAGGAAGGCGCTCGGCGGCGCCGAACTCAACTTCTACGGCGCCTCCTACGCCGGGTTCTACGGGCAGGCGTACGCCAGGCTCTTCCCCGGCCAGGTGCGCACGATGGTGCTCGACGGCACGTGGAACCACAGCACCGCCGACTGGGCCGGTGAGATGGAGAAGATGGCCAGGAGCAACGAGGAGGCCATCGGCCGCTTCTTCGGCTGGTGCGCCTCGGGGAAGTGCCGGGACGTCGTACCCGCGAAGTGGCGCGCGCTGGTCGCCAGGGCCGATCGCACGCCGGTCCCCGCCGGGAAGACCGGCATCGCGTACGACGGACGCGACCTGCAGGCCTTCGCGGTGGGTTCCGCCAGGCAGGGCGCCGAGGCGTGGCCGAAGCTGGCGCGGGACATCCGCGCGGCCATCGGCGGTGACGCCTCCGGCTTCGTGCCCGAGCGCGGCGCCCGCTACCCCGACCAGTCGACCGGCGTCACCGAGTGCGTCGACTGGCCCCGTCCCGCCGACCGCGCCGAGCTGGAGGCGACGATCGCCCGGCTGCGTAAGGCCGCGCCCAACGCGGGTACCGCCAACACGCTGGCGACCGGGACCCTGGGCTGCGTCGGCTGGCCGGTACGGGTGACCAACCCGCCCGCGCCGCTGCCGAAGGGCCTGCCGCCCATGCTCGGCGCGGGCGCCTGGGGCGAGTCCGACGCCGTACAGCGGGTGCTCAGGCAGGTGCCGGGCAGCGTCACCGTCCGGCACGAGGGACCCGGCCACACGCTCTACGGTTTCAACACCTGCGCCCGCGACCACATCGACCGCTACTTCACCGACCGCGTACTGCCCTCGGCGGGAACGAGGTGCTGACGGGATCCCCTCCGCGACGGCGAACAGGATCCTCTCTGCGACGGCGAGCGGAGTCCTCTCCGCGACGGTGAACGGAGTCCTCTCCGTAGCGGCGAGCGGAGTCTTCTTCGCGACGGTGAACGGAGTCCCGGCGGGCACGCCGTCCCCGCCGGGAGGGGCCGTGATCCGGTAAAGCGCGCTCAACGATCTCCTCGCGCGGGTCCCTCGGTTCCGGCTCGCCGCCGGGTCCGCTGTGACAGCGACGGCGAGGGTTGCCTATCATCGCGTTCCGGTACCAAACGCCGTCGCCGCCCGGGTGAGGCGTACGAGGGCCTCGCTCGTGAGAGCGAGGCCTACGAGGGCCGGGGGAGTCCGATCGTGTCCGTCGAACTGAACCACACCATCGTCATGGCCCGCGACAAGCGGGTCTCCGCCGAGTTCATGGCCGAGATGCTCGGCCTGCGGGTCGGGGCGCCCTTCGGCCCGTTCCTGCCCGTCGTGACCGCCAACGGCGTCACCCTGGACTTCGCGGACAGCGACCAGGGCGAGATCACCTCCCAGCACTACGCGTTCCTGGTGTCCGAGGACGACTTCGACGCCATCTTCCAGCGGATCCAGCGGGCCGGGAACACCTACTACGCCGACCCGTCCCGCGAGCGGCCAGGGGAGATCAACCGCCGCGACGGCGGTCGCGGCGTCTACTTCCTGGATCCCGACGGGCACTTCCTGGAGATCCTCACCCGCCCGTACGGCAGCGGAGGCTAGGCGTCGGGGCGTGCCGCCCCGGTCTCGTAGGCTCGGCGCATGCTTCTGTGGATCAACGGCCCCTTCGGCGGAGGCAAGACGCAGACCGCGTACGAGCTCCGGCGACGGCTTCCGGAAAGCGTCGTCTGCGACCCCGAACACGTCGGCTTCGGCCTGCACCGGATGACACCGCCCCCGCTGCGCGGGGACTTCCAGGACCTTCCGGCGTGGCGGCAGGGCGTGTACGAGGTGCTCGACCTGGCTCTCACCAAGCACGGCGGCACGGTGATCGCACCGATGACGGTCGTGGAGCCCGCGTACTTCCGGGAGACCGTCGGCCGGCTCAGGGAACGCGGCCACGACGTCAGGCACTTCGCGCTGCTGGCCGGGCGGGAGACGGTCCTGCGCCGCCTGCGCGAGCGCGGCTTCGGGCACGTCGCGCAGTTCGTGGCCGGTAAGGGCGCCGCCCTGCGCTGGGAGAGCTTCGCCGTGTCCAAGCTCGACCTGTGCCTGGAGCGGCTGCGCGACGCGGAGTTCGCCGAGCACGTGTGGACCGACCGCCTCACGATCCCGCAGGTCGCCGACCACATCGCCGCCTCGTCCGGCCTGACGCTCGTCCCGAACACGGACAGCGCGCTACGAGGACGCCTGCGCCGCGCGTGGACGGGGGCCAAACACATCCGTTTCAACTGACACCCGGCCCGTATCGCGGTGACGTTTTCCGGCCTCGCCCATCCGTACGCTTTGTGATGAATAATGCCAGCAATCATGCTTTGACGATCCCGGCCGGAAAATGCCGGAAGGCAGGAGGCTGGTGAACACCGAGGGATGGGCGGTCAGTGTTCCCCGTGGGTATCGCGTCGGTGGCTGGCAGGTCGGCAGGCCCATCGCCACGGGAAGCTGGGCGAGCGTCTATCTGGGGGTTCGAGACGGTGAGGGAGCGACGCGCTCGGCGTTGAAGTTTCTGCCCACGGGCACGGTCACCCGGCGGCAGTTGAAATACCTCAGGGACATGACACAGCGGGAAATACGCCTGCACAGCAGGCTCCAGCATTCCCGGCTGATCCGGCTCCGCGAAACGCTTGTCGTCGACGACGCGGAAAATCCCGAACTCGACGGCGCGTGTGTCCTGGTCATGGAGCTGGCGGAACGGTCACTGGCCGATCTGATTCGAGCGGGAGTTCCCGTTCCCGACGCGCCACGGCTGATTACCGAGATCTGCGAGGGAATAGCGTACATGCACGCCGAAAGGTGGGTGCATGGAGATCTCAAGCCCAACAACGTGCTCATGATGGCCGACGGCTCGATACGTCTCGCCGACTTCGGCCTGACCACCGAGATGGACGGGACCCACGGTTATCTTCCCCCGATGGGCTCCGCCGACCACGTGCCCCCCGAGCGCTGGGGCGAATCCGTGAGCGAGCGGGGGCACGCCGTGCGCGTCTCGGCCGACGTCTGGGCGCTGGGCGTGACGGCCTGCCAGCTGCTCACCGGGCACCTCCCCTTCAGCGCGCCGACCGCTCGCGCGCGTTACGTCGCCGCCGCCGAGTACGCGGCCGGTGAGCGCCCCCTGACGCTTCCCGCCTCGCTTCCCGAGGTCTGGCGTTCCTGGGTGAGTGACTGCCTGACCCCCAACGCGAGGATCCGGCCCACCGCGGCCTACCAGCTCTACCGGGCACGGGCGCTGGCCGGTACCGTCGGGGCCTCGCCCCGGCGGACGGGCATCCGGATGGCGGGGGCGACGGCCGCGGCCTTTCTGATGCTGGCCGGTGTCTCGGGGGCCGGGATGGTCGGCCCGTCCGTGGCCGATCCGTTCGGGCGCTGGCTGCGCTCCGACTCCGACATCCCCCGGGAGTACCGCGCGCTGATCGTCGAAGCGGGCACGATGTGCGGCGAGCCGGGTCTGAGCCCGGCACTGGTCGCCGGGCTGCTGAAGGCGGAGAGCAACTTCGACGCGGAGTTGTCCGACGTGGCCAAGAACGAGTACGGCCTCGCGCGCTGGACGCCGTCGGTACTGCAGTACTACCTGCCCGCCGACCGCCGGGGCGTCGTCCCCACCCCGCCGCTGTCCCCCGAGGACAGCATCCCCGCCGTCGGCCGCTATCTGTGCGTACGGCTCCCCCTGCTGTCCGGGGTGCCCGGAGACCCCGGCCTGCTGGGAGCCGCGGCGTTCCGCTCCTCCGACGAGGTGATCCGCCGGGAGAACGGGGTTCCCGAACGGTTCCGGTCGTTCGTCGAACGGGTGCGGAAGCACCGGGCCGAATACGAACCGTGATCATGGAGAAAGCCGGACCGAATACGAGCCGTGACCACGCGGGAGGTCGAGTCGAACACCAGTCGTGATCACGGGGGAAGCCGGGCCGAATACGAGCCGTGACCACGTGGGAGGTCGAGTCGAACACCAGCCGTGATCACGGGGGAAGCCGGGCCGAATGCCAGCCGTGACCACGCGGGAGGCCGGGCCGCGCGTCAACCGCGATCACACGCTCAGTCGTTTCAGGTGCTCCTCCCGCACCAGGTCGAAGCGCAGCGCGACGGAGACCAGCGCGGCGCGCTGCCAGTCGGCCTTGCGTGAACCGGACGACGGCTTGACGCGCAGTTTCGTACGCGCCAGATAGTCGATGTGGAAGTTGACCGCGGCCCGGGTCAGTCCCGCGCAGCCGGGGACCTCGCCCAGCCGTTCCAGCACCTCCGGCACCGTCGGGATGACCGAGGACGTGCAGTCACGGAGGCGCGGCTCGCAGAGCGCGACCAGCACGAGGAAGTACTTCGCCGTCTCGTCGAGAGGAAAGCCGGAGACCGTCGGCTCGCCGACCGCCGAGGTCTCGGGCGCGTCGGGGTCGATGAAACTGTGCTGCGAGGCGAACACCAGGAACGAACAGGCCCCGCCCGCCACCGGGAGCACCACGCGGGCGAACTCGAACGGCACGGGCGCCGCCGCCCGCCGAGGAGCCACCTTGAGAAACTCCCCTCCGCCCTCGGGATTCTCCACGACCAGGGTGGAGTCGTGGCTGAGATTGGTGAGCAGCCAGTAGTCCTGCACGGCCTGGATGATCCCGGCCCGCCGGGAGATTCCCGGATGGTCCAACGGAAAGTCGACCGGGGCGCTCGCCGTTCCGCGACCAAAAGTGATCTCGTGGCCCGGAGAAAGTTCGACGACGACCGGTCCGGCGCCAGAGCCCTCGGCTTGCAAGAGGATTGTCCGCATCCACCCCGCCCTTAAAGCACCCTGGAACCTTCGAGGTTCCCAGGCCCCCAGCCTATGCCGAACGATGTTCTCGTCAGCGCTGAATTCAGGGGCCAGCGTGCAGACAACCGCCGTTCGGCGAGGACCGAAACGGCGTGCTCGAAAAACAATTCCACGGGAGGAAAAGCATGTTCGCAGCACGTACGCGGGCGGGAGCCGCCGCACTGGGGGCCACGACGTTGCTTCTGCTGTTCACGGGTGCGCCGAGCGCCCACGCCGACCCGGTGCCGCCGAAGGACGCGCTGGTGATGACCGACGAACCCCGCGACGGAGAGGTCGGCACGTTGGGCACCTCGTGCGGCGGCGTCACCAACCCCTGCGGGATCGCCTACAACCGCACGGGCTCCACACTGCAGCTCAGCCGGGACGCCAGCAGCCATTTCTACTGCGGCGCGAAGGGCCCCTACCGCGACCTGCCCAGCGGGCAGAACTCCAACGCCTACGGCTCCCCGCACTGGCCCGACGTCGACTGTGTGCGGTCCAACACCCGCTGGATCGTCACCAACGGCCGCGTCTACCCGCCGGGCGAGTGGATCAGGATCTGGACGTCGAAGTGGTTCTACGGCGCCTGACGCCTCACTCGTTCTGAGCGGGGAGAATCTCTTCCCGTACTAGGCGGCGGCCGGTCCAGCACGATGGACCGGCCGCTGTCTTTCTTTCTTTTCCGGACCCGGAACCGGGCGGCTCCTCTGACGCACGCGACGGGAACTTCCGGGCTCCGGACCCGGAACGGACGGCTCCTCTGACCCACGCGGCGAGAACTTCCGGGACCCGGCCCCGGGCGGTGGGGCCGCTCCTCCGACCTACGCGGCGGGGAGGCCGAGCTCGGTCAGGCCGAAGCCGAGCTGGCTGTACAGCTCCAGTTGGTCGAAGTACTCCCGGTGCGTAACGATCATGCTGTTGGCGACGTAGGCCACGCACGAACCCCGGACGGTGATGCGCCGTCCGGTTCCTTCCACCTCGCGCCCGTCAGGCAGGAGGAAGGGCCCCATGTGGGTGCCGGTGAGCGTCCATTCCGCGATCACGGGATCGTCGCAGGGGACCTCCAGCCAGACCGTCTGATGAAGGTCCGGGAACCCCTTGAAGAACTGCTCGTAGAGCCAGGCGATCTGCTCGTGTCCTTCCATCATGCCTGTCGGTGAGACGACGACGGCATCCGGGCTGTAGAGCTCAAGCACCCGGTGCAGATCATGGGTGTTGACCGCCTCGGACAGCCGGCGTTTGATCTCCCAGGCGTTCGACATGACGATGGCCCTCCCGGTGCGAGACGAGGCAATGGGCGCTGTTGGGCTCTGTTTGGGCTCTTTTGGGCCCCGAGGCTCCCGAGGTGATCGGGATGCCGTACGTCGCGGCGCTCGGGTGACATCGGGTCGGGCCGGAGCGCTCGACGGCGCTCCTTCGAGGCTACCCAGTGGGGAGTCAGCCGCCGGTCCCGGTGGCGTCGTATTCGCATCACGGAAGGTGACGCGGTCCTACGACCACCCCATAGCGGTGCAAGCAAGACAAAGGAGCTATAAACACCAGCTGCCTCCGGGGAGAGCGCGACGCGTTTGCTAAGCGGAGGGTCCTCCGTTAACGTCGATTACACCGAAACGGAGAGCTCTCCGTTCCGAGGAGCATCGGAGGAGAACCCGTGCGTCACACCAAGCTCGGCCGTACCGGCCTCGACGTCCCGGAGGCGATCGCGTGACCACACCCACACCGCAGACCCCGCTCGGCACCGGATACGGCCCCGCGACGACCGCGAGCGAGATCATCACCGGCGTCGACCTCACCGGCAGGACCGCGATCGTCACGGGCGGCTACTCCGGCCTCGGCGTCGAGACGGTCCGCGCGCTGCGTACGGCCGGAGCGTCGGTCGTCGTTCCCGTACGGAACCGTGAGAAGGCGGCCGAGACCCTCGCCGGCGTCGACGGCGTCCGGCTCGAACCGATGGACCTCCAGGACCCCGCGTCGATCGACGCGTTCGCCGACCGCTTCCTCGACGCCGACCGGCCGCTGCACATGCTGGTCAACAGCGCCGGAATCATGGCCGTCCCGCTCTCGCACGACGCACGCGGCCACGAGTCCCACTTCGCGACCAACCACCTCGGCCACTTCCAGCTGACGCTCCGGCTCTGGCCCGCGCTGCTGCGGGCCGGAGGCGCCGGTGGCGCCAGGGTCGTCGCGGTCTCGTCGTGGGGACACCGCCAGTCCGACATCGTCTGGGACGACGTGCACTTCGAGCGCCGCCCGTACGACCCGATGAGCGCGTACGGGCAGTCGAAGACGGCGAACAACCTCTTCGCCGTCGAGCTCGACCGGCGCGGACGCGACCACGGCGTCCGGGCGTTCTCCCTGCACCCGGGCAGGATCCTCACCCCGCTCGTACGTCACACCAGCCCGGACGTCCTCCGCCGGATGGGCATGATCGACGAGAACGGCGAACCGCTCATCGACCCGTCACGGAACATGAAGAGCCCCCAGCAGGGCGCCGCGACGAGCGTGTGGTGCGCCACCAGCCCGCGCCTCGACGGGTACGGCGGCGTCTACTGCGAGAACTCCGACATCGCCCCGCTCGTCCCGCTCGTCCCCGAGGGCGACGACCCGGTGGCCGCGGCCGAGGAACGGGTGAGAACACAGGAGTCCTTCGCCTTCGGCGTCATGCCCTACTCGATCGACCCGCACTCCGCGACCCGCCTGTGGGACCTCAGCGAGAAACTCACCGGGGTCTTCCTCTGAAAGAGGTGGTGCCGTCGTACCTGAGAGGCACGGCGTGTATGGCACCTTCCGTATCCGAAAGGCGCGGCACCGACGTCGTACGCCCTCCGGCTGCGACCGATCGTTCTGACCGGCCCGACGCGGTCCGGCCCGGCCCGGTCTGACCTGGCCCGGCCTGGCGCGGCGCTTCCTCCCGATCGTCCGATATCAGCCCCGCGTTCCCCGGTCGCGCTATCGGCCCGGTTCCTCCTCCGGCCGGTCCTGCCAGGTGGCCTCCGAGCACAGGACGCGGGCCGCCTCGTGGGGTTCGGCGTCCCTGACCACGTAGTGGTCGGCGCGTCCGTTGTAGCGCTCCGGGCGGAGCACAGTCACGATGCCGGAGACGAATACCTGGCGCCTGTGCGGATAGCGGACGTGCACCTGCCGATCGACGGTGAGGCTGCCGTCGAACGGCTCTCCACCGATGACGTCGTCCTCCCACCGCCAGAGGCGGCAGCTGAGACCCGGCGACAGGAATCCCCTGCCCTCGTAGGGCATGGTGAAAGTCCGCGAGCTCCCCGGATTCAACTCCTCGGCGATGCGTTCCTCGTCGGACACCTCGCGCAGCCGCTCCTCCTGCTCGTGCGGTTCCCAGGTGTTGAACTGGTGCGGCAGGAATCCCATGGCCTCCTGCTGCGCGTAGTAACGATCGACGAGGGGGTCGGCGAACCGGCCGGGGCGGTCCTCGGGACGGGCGATGCTCTCCCGGGTGACCTCGGCCCCGTCCTCGATCTCGACGCCCTGTGCCCGCAGCCACTCGTGGATCGTCATGCCCTTCCCGCGCAGCCCCTTTTCCACCCGGCTCAGCCACTCCTCGAAGCCCGACCGGGAAGGATCGACCCGCATCGAGACCCAGTCCTGGGCGACCGAAAGGGGCACGGGCACCGACCGGGGCTTGGCAGGCGGAGGCAGCAGCTCAGGCGGGAGCGGCGGTGGGACGTACTCCTTCGGCATCGGCACGATGTACGACGCGCCCGGCTGGTGCACCAGCGGATCGAACGCGTCACGGATCGGCCAGAAACGCAGCAACCACCGCTCCTCCGGACCATCCGCGTCTTCGTCCGGCTCCTCGTCCTTGGTGAGCGGCTCGAAGTACATCGCCATCCCGTACTCGAAACACGGCGGCCCGATGAGGAAGTCGTGGCCACGCCGGTCCATCATCAGGCACAGGTAGACGACACCGCTGTCCGCCACGAAGGTCACCTGGTCGACGGGTGCCCAGGAACCTCCGGGGCTCGGCGGCTCACCGTCCCACGCCTCCATCCGGACATCCGCCACGAAGTGGTACCCCTCCGGGCTGCTCCACTCCCCAAGGTCGGTGCCCGACAGGGAGAACACCCCGTACTCCACGTAGACCTCATCGTCGATGCTGCGGAGCATGCGTGCCATGTGCGTCCCTCAATGAATCCAACTCCGGCCGGTCGCGGGTAGCCTGCCGCAAGCGTCCGACAAAACCACGCGGACGGCCTTTCATCCTGGCCACGACGGATATGTGTGGGCGAGGATACGGGTTTCGCTCGGCCATGGTCGATCACCCAGAAGCGTGGCGCCACCACGTCGGCCCGTCAGGTGAGCTCGAACCAGATGACGGTTCCGCTGGAGTCGCGATGGAAGCCCCAACGGGTGGCGAGGCCGTTGACGAGCACGAGCCCTCGTCCGCCGGTGGCCTCCAGGCCGGAGTTCCTGGCGCAGGGGATCCGTGTGGAGCCGGTGTCCTGGACGGTGATGATGACACCGTTGGGGAGGAAGGCCACCGTGACGACGAACTCCCTGGGTCGGTCGCTCGGTTCGGCGCCGCTCGGTTCGGGGTTGGGCGGCCGGTCTTCGAGTGATGTGCTGGAGTGTTCGACGGCGTTGGTGGCGAGTTCACTGGTGAGGAGTATGGCATCGTCGCGGAGCGGATGGTCGTCACCGAGGATCTCGGCGACGAAGTTCCGCGCGAGCCTGACCTGGTCGCGTGTGGCCGGGAAGCGCTGGGAGATCACGGGCGTGGGCTCCGGAGAGGTCGACCAGCCGTGTGTCCGGTCAAGGTGTGACGACCACGGCGTGGTCGGTTGAGCCGTTTCCCTAAGGCTGCCGGTCGGGGGCCGGAACCGGTCAGCGAACACGCCGACGAGCACGGACAGGAGTCGCGCGGTCATTCCGGTCACCTCCCCTGCTCGTGATCTCGGCGCCCTGGTTGTCTCCGCTGCTCCTGATGTCCCTGCCAGGGCCTTCGGGCTGCTGCCCAGGAACGGGGATCGGGTGGTCTGCCCTGGGGAGGGGACGCCGCAGCCGCTCGTGCCGGTCGGGGACGAGGTGGGGACGGAAGTCCTCGATGTGCCGCATCCGCGCGACGAGTTCGGCGGAGGTGTCGGCCTCGATCAGGCCGACACGCTCCCGGCACCACGCGGGGGAGAGTGCCCACCAACGTTCGGTGGCCTCGCCGTACCAGAGACACCAGCCGGTGAACCGAAGCGTGTCGTCTCTCTTGTACGAGAGCGGTGTGGGGAGGTTTTCCGCTGTCCCGGTGGCCGCTTCGACGGGTGGCGGACTCATGCCGTCACCCCTTTCCGGTACGCCTCACGCCTGCCCGGCAAGGGTCGTACACCCGGCGACTCCCGTCCGTACGAGGGCTGCCCGTACGGCGGCGCGGCCATCGCGGCCGGTCGCGCGTGGCGTCCCCTGCCTGCGGGAGAACCCGCGAAAGGACGGCTCATCGGGCGCGCGGTCACGGCGGTGAACGGGTTCGGCGCGGTGGTCGCGGGTGGCACGGCCGAGGGCAGCCGACCGCAGAGCCCGAGGCGGCGCCGGACCGTCATGCGGGTGCGGACCTGGGCCGGGGTGGGCTGCTCCCACAGATGACCGGGCCGATGCGGCAGGCTGACGGCATCGTGCGCGTACGGCGGATGGCCACACCAGCGACAGCCGAGAGGCGAGGGCGGCTGCTCGGCATGCCAGCGGACTCTGATGATCTTGGGTGTTCTACTAGGGTTGGACACAGGTCGCACCTCCAGTGTGCGGTCCAGGCTCTGCCGGGTGACGTCATTCGCCCTGGCAGAGCCGTTTTTATGGTGATGTCATCGGCCACGTCCGTGCCTTGGCCGGTGGATTGACTTCCGTTTCGGGAAGCCGCGATCTCTGTGTGAGGGTCACGTACACGTCAGGCGGGGCCACCGCGTACTCCCGTCGCTCCCGCATTCATGACTCCTCACAGAGAGTGAAGTTATTGATGCGGAGAGGCAGCGACATCAGCGCCGTTGATACTTTGACGAGGAGAGGGGCCAAGCGCGTCAGAGCGGGTTACCTTGAGGCCATGGCCTACTCGGACCCGGCGGCGGAGAGTGTGGGAACGCGCGTACGACGTGCTCGTAAGCGTGTGGGCATAACCCAGAACGAGCTGGCGCGGCGCATCGGCCGCGCGCAGTCCTGGGTGTCCGGAGTGGAGAACGACAGCATTCCCCTGGACTCCATCGCGCTGGTCAACACCCTCTCTCGTGTGCTGCGTGTACACCCCAACGAGCTCACCGCGCGCCCCTATCGCGGCGACACCCCGGCCGAGGATCGCGGCCACTCGGCGATCCCTGAGATCCGCCGCCACCTGGAGCGCTACGACCTCGACCCCGAGTGGGTCGGCGAGGTGCGAGCGCTGTCCGACCTCCGTGCCGCGACCGATCACGCCCGCTGGCTACGGGGAGAGGCCCGCTACGCGGAACTGGCCGACGCATTGCCGGCCCTGCTCTCCGAGCTCCAGGCGGCGACTCACCTGTACCCCGAACCCGACCGGAGCTCGGCATTCAGGTTGCTCGCACTGACCTATCTGGCAGCCGACTCGGTGGCCTACACCCTGGGCTACGCCGACCTTTCGCTGATCACTGCCAGCAGGGTCCGCTGGGCGTGGGAACGCGCGGGGGATCCGTACAACGGAGCCGTGTTCGCCTATCTGCGGATCCGGAGCCTGTGGGCCAGTACCTCGTGGAACGACGCGCTCACCCTGCTCGATGCCGCATGCGCCGACATTGAGGGCGAGTACACCGCAGGACATCCTGAAGCGCTGGCCGTCTGGGGCGGCCTCCAACTACGAGCAGCGATCACCGCCGCCCGCAAGAACGACGCCGATGAGGCGTGGTCACGTCACCGGCTCGCGGCCGAGGCGGTAACCCGGCTCGGATCACGCCAGCGCACCGACTACTACGACCTGTCCACCACTCAGACGAACGTCGACATCCACGGCGTTGCCGTTGCCGTCGAACTGGGAGACGGCCCCCAGGCCGTACAGCGCGGGGAGGCCATCCAGCTCCCGAAAAGCCTGAAGGCCAGTCGTGCGGGGCATCACCATCTCGACCACGCCCGTGGGCTGCTGTGGTGCGGCAAACGGGAGGCCGCCCTGGCCGAGCTGGAGCGCGCTGAGAAGGTGGCTCCTCTACTCGTCCGGAACCATCCGATGGCGCAGCAGGCTGTGCGGACCTTGCTGGATCTTGAAAGGTACAGCTACCGGGAGCGAATCCGTCGGCTTGGCGTACGGATGCATATCCTCTAACGTCCACCGACTCCTAGAAGTTGATCAACGGAGGCTGGACTATGGGCACTGGCAAAGTGTTTGAGAGGCGATCACGGGCTCGGTGCGCCTGTTCGAGATCATGGCCTCGCTGGTCGGGGTGAGGCTCATAGTCGCGAGCGAGCCGCCAATAAGCAGCACCCGCCCCATCACTCGCCACTAGGCATGCGCCTAAAACCATGCTGGTTAAGCGGCTTACCAACGGATGTGCACGATGATGCCCAGCACATGTTGTGCCCAGAGCATCAGCTGCCCGCGGCGCCCCTTGATCGGCGAATCCGCCTGCTGTCTGCTGTTCAGTACAACCCCGCACCCGTGGCTGAGGGCTCGGCGGCTCAACTGGAGCTCTTGTCGGCTCCGCCAGCCCAGCACACCCATGATCTGCTAGGTCGCCCCTTGGTCTTCACAGCGGACGAAGTGCCGGTAGACGGTCCGCCAGGGCGGGAAATGGCAGAGTTGCTGCTAGAGGCAACTGGTGCGCGTCACGCACATGATCGTGTCCATCGCTTCACGTCGTGGATGCTTGGTCGGGCAGCCACCCGAGTGTAGGGCGGGAAGTAGCGGTTCAACCATGACGCCCACCACTCATTGGCCAGATCAGAGGAGTAAAACCGTTGTCGTGTCATGCCTCCATACCCATCTGGCAGGACGGTCCCAAGATCGCCTCCCAAGCACACTGAGATCAGTTACCCAGTAGTCGTCAACCTAGGTAATACTAAGGGAATGACGGAACCCTCCAGTGAGTACTCCCGGTTCGCATCCGACGGTAGAGAATGGTGGAAGCTTAAAACCGTGATTGGCGGCAAGCGCGCTTTCGGTGGGGAAAGGCGAATAGCTGCTTGGCTTTGGTTTAATGCAGAAGTTGGTGATACTTTCACTATGCGACAGCTGCGTCAATCCTTAGGTGACGTTGACGGAGAAGCTGAAAACGCCGAACAATTGAATCGCCGCCTGCGGGCTTTGCGTCCAGATGGCTGGATCATCGTCTCGTATAAAGATGACCGAACTCTTCCGCCCGACACGTATCGTCTCGATAAAAAAGGAACTCCCATATGGCTAGACAAGCGTGCTGCAAAATCCGCAGTTTCCCAACGGACGCGCCGCCTCATTATGGAGCGTGACGGTTTCCGTTGTACCTTGTGCGGTGTGGGAGGTGGCGAGTCATATCCTGGCGAGCCTGCAACAAAGGCAAAGCTTACGATTGGCCATAGGATACCCGAAGCCCGTGGAGGATCTCGTGACGAAGGAAACCTCCGAACGGAATGCGCACGCTGTAATGAACCTGTCCGGCATGAGGCTGCCGATCCTGAGACTTATGACGAGGTTTTCGCTGAGGTGCGTACACTCAAAGGTCAGGACCTACGCTCACTTCTCACATGGTTGCAGTCTGGAGAAAGGACGCGTTCTAAGCTTGATAAGTCTTACGATCGAGCCAGAAATCTATCACTTCATGAGCGCGATCGAATGATCATAGAACTTCAGCGAATGCTTGGAAGTTAAATCGCCAAAAAATGGTAAACAGAGCCCTGTTTTACTTCACTTAAATTTCCCAAAAAGCCTGTCTGGCCATGCCGTCACCTCTTAGAAAAGTTTTTTCTGATGCATTTTCCAAGAAGCGTAGAGGGTGAGGTTCTGGATTTGCTTAACGGAATTTAAGTGGTTTGCTGAATCGGGATTAATGTTGCCATGTACAATCTCGTTTCGGGTATCAAGGGAATGTTCGGCGAGGTTTGTGTCGATGTGCACCCTATGATTGCGATCTGTGTTCGCGGCATCATCGATGTTCTTCGCGGCCATATGCGGCTGTGCAAACTTGGCTTGATGGTTGTTTCCTGGCACCTTTGGCTGGACGACTTGTATGGTTTTTTCCCAAAAAAATCATACTGTGCACCAAGATACTGGCTTCGCATCGCCAGAGTCACTTCAGTTTCGTCAGTCACTTGCGTTAATATCGCTCACATGTTCGGGCCTGGGGTGCAGTGCGGCAACTACCGTCTCAACGGCGATAGGCAGCAACTCGTGCTCCCAGAGACGGACAACCTGCCAGCCTGCGGTCTCAAGAGCTGTGTTGACTGTCTGGTCTCGTTCCATATTCCGGCGCAGCTTTGGCGTCCAGTACCACTCATTGGTGGTGGGCTGACGTCCATGTTCTGGACATACATGCCAGAAGCAACCATCCACGAAAACTGCGATCTTGCGGGCGGTGAAGACGATGTCCGGTCGAACCTTCACGCTTTCAAGATCAAGCCGGAAGTTTTTCCTGTAGCGATAGCCAAGCCGATGCAGGGCGCTACGCAGCGCGACTTCCGGTTTGGTGTTTGTTCCACGGTTGGCCTGCATGTTACGCGATCGACCCTCGTTGAGAGGGGCAGGGTAGAGCCCACGTTCATGGGCCTGCTTGCGGGCTTGAACTCTCTTGTGACTAGACACATCCGTCCTGGTGGGCGCACGGTACGGCTTCCTGTCATCTGCGAAGATACAGCTGTCAACTCGTTCGTGTCGCGTCCAGGCAATGAAAGGGGTCATCGTGACCGAGCAAACACTCCGTGTCATCGAGATTTGTGCTGGCGCCGGCGGCCAGGCCCTTGGACTCGAAAAGGCGGGCTTCGAGCACGAGCTTGCCATTGAACTGGATGAAAACGCTGTTAACACACTCCGGTATAATCGTCCCGGATGGAAGGTGTCTCAAGGAGATGTAGCGGACCTTAATGTCTGGAATCCTGCGGATTATGCTCCAGGTCCAGATCGCCGCCCTGTCGATCTCCTTGCTGGTGGAGTACCCTGTCCGCCATTCACTGTCGCAGGTAAGCAATTGGGAGCGACTGACGAGCGCGACCTTTTTGCTTGGGCAGTCGAGCAAGTCGAAGTTGTCCGACCCCGCGCTTTACTGTTGGAGAATGTGCGTGGATTGAGCATGCCGCGTTTTGTTGGCTATCGTCAACACGTCCTTGATCGGCTCAGGGAATTCGGCTACGCTGCAGAATGGCGTCTTCTGCAGGCTTCGCATTACGGTGTTCCGCAGCTACGTCCCAGATTTGTGCTTATTGCTATGGCGCCCGACGATTTTGCGTACTTTCACTGGCCCCAACCCATCGGGGAACCTCCGACAGTGGGAGAGACTCTCTTTCCCCTAATCTCTGCTAATGGCTGGAAAGGGGCAGATGAATGGGCGGAGAAGGCAAACGATATTGCCCCCACCATCGTCGGGGGCTCTAAGAAGCATGGTGGCGCTGATCTCGGCCCCACCAGGGCTAAGCGTGCATGGGCAGAGATGGGGGTGGATGCCCTTGGTGTGGCTAACCATGCTCCTAGCCCAGACGATGAGTTCCGTGTAGGCCCCAAGCTCACCTGTGAGATGGTTGCTCGGATCCAGGGGTGGGACGACGGTGAGTTCCAATGGACTTTCACTGGTAAGAAGACATCAAACTATCGCCAGATTGGAAATGCCTTCCCTCCTCCAGTTGCCAAGGTGCTGGGGGTTGCAATCGCTGCTGCACTCAATCGTACGGCTGAACAGCGCGAGCTTGATCTCTCTCCAAAGGATGATCTAATCTATCGGGCGCTTCGCGATAAGGGCGATTTTATGACTTCAGCCCAAATTGCCCGGGCTACTAAGCTAAATTTAGAGCCACATGAGTTGGAGCGTCGGATTAGTCTGCTCGGGCGTGACTTCTATATCGAGATCAGGAGTGAAAGCGCCCCGGCGGCTTACAAGCTTGGCCAGTTCAAGGCTTTTCTTGGCCAGGAAGATCATATTCGTCATGACCAGTTCGAGCAGCATAGGGCAAAGATTAGCTAGTTATGCCATCTAGGTGCACAGAAAGTATAATAATATGCTCCCGTTCTTCTTGGGAGTTAATTATTTTCCGCGCCCATTTGTGAGATTCAAACGTAAGGGCCGCTTTGGTTTGTTTTCAAAAGGCGACAGCGTATTTTTCGCAGAATGTGCCAGCTCTTCAGGCCGGTAGCCACTCGTTCGCCAGGGGCGCAGGGCTTGGCGCAGACGGAGTTGGCGCTCCCCTGTGGTGATGGCTTGCTCTGATGCGCATTAGTTCGCGCTGACCTGCACGGACGTACCCCTTGTCGGTCAACGCGATCTCAGGGGCGTGGTAGTTCGATTGCTTGTAGCTCCCTATCTAGCTGCTGGTAGACCGGTGTTCTATCGTAAGAGGGGGCTCACGGTTGGCGTCGTTCTTGCAGCTCGAAAAATAGGGACAGCGGCGGCATGGCTTGATTGGTCTGTTGATGGTGCCCGGGTCCGCGACCTCAGGATTCGGGCGGATGATGATCTGATCGTCGAGGCGATCAAGAGCGCGGACAAGGCCGGGATCGACTGCCCGCTTGGTTGGCCGGATAAGTTCGTTGATTTCATTGCGGCTCACCGCGCTGGGCATGTCGAGGTGCCCGGTGGCATCGCAGGTATTGAATGGCGCAGAGACCTTGCCCTCCGTGTCACTGATCAGGTGACCTCGAAGCTGGCACTCAGACCCCTGAGTGTCTCTGCTGATCTCATCGGCCATACCGCTATGCGCTGCGCAGCCCTCCTTGCTGACCTTGCTCGGCAGGGGCAGTCGGTCGACCGCAGTGGCACCGGTGTTGTGGTGGAAGTTTATCCCGCAGCATCTCTCAAATGCTGGGGTCTACCCCACAACGGCTACAAACGTTCCGCGAATCGTGGCGGACTGGCGAAGCTAGTCGACGAACTCCAAAAAACGGCGCCATGGCTAGATTTGGGGATCCACGAACAGATCTGCCGGACGTCCGATGACGCGATAGACGCCGTTATCGCCGCACTCATCGCTCGCGCTGCATCTCAGGGTCTGGTGACCGCTCCGGCGCCGGACCAAGTTCGTTCGGCATGCTCCGAAGGATGGATCGCGCTCCCCACCGGACCTCTGAGCGAGCTTCGCCCGACTGGATGAGGTCGAGGACCCTGCGCCACTACGACGAGATCGGGCTGCTCACACCCGCCTGGGTCGGCGGGAACGGCTACCGCCACTACGAGGAGGACCAGCTGCTGCGACTGCAGCAGATCCTGGTGCTGCGGGAGCTCGGCCTCGGTCTCGCCGAGATCAAGGAGATCGTCGACCGGCACACCGACCCGGTGGCGGCACTGCGTGAGCACCACCGGCGGCTGCTGGGGGAGCGCGACCGGCTGGACGCGGTGGCCCGCGTGGTCGCCCGTACCATCACCGAACTTCAGGAGAACGAAGGGAAGGGTGACATGTCCAAAATCAGCAGGCCGGAGAACCTGTTCGAGGGGTTCGACGGGGCGGGGTACGGCGCGGAGGCCCGCGAGCGGTGGCCGGGGCAGTGGGAGCGGTCCGGGCAGCAGGAGCTCCTGGACACCGTGGCTCCGCAGGAGATCGAGAGCATGGGGCGGGAGGCGACGGCGGGAATGATCCGGATGGCCGAGCTCATGGCCGCCGGAACCCTCGCCGACGACCCCGTGGTTCTCGTCGAGCTTGACGCTCACTACCGGCACATGACCCGGTTCTGGACGCCGACCGCGGCGGAGTACGCGCACCTGGGCCAGATGCAGGCCGACGACGAGACGTTCAGGGCGAACTACGAGCGGATCGCCGAGGGTCTGGCCGCGTACATGCGCGACGCCATGACCGCGTACGCGCACGCCCGGCTGAGCTGAACCTCGCTGGGTGAGGGGTGAAGGAGCTGCAGATCCTTCACACCGTTTTTCTGGCCGTGCGGACGGTCATCGCGCGGTGGCGAGGACGAGGGAGGCGACGGCCAGCGCCAGGAAGGCTCCGGGGAAGGCGATGTTGCGGAACACGCGAGTACGGACGTGGACGGCGACGGCGCCGACGAAGAACAGCACGAGCCCGATGGCGGCGGCGATGCCGACGAACCGGACACCGAGCAGCCCCAGGAGGAGCCCGGCGGCTCCGGCGGCCTTCAGGATGCCCAGCGGCGGGATCCACGACCGCGGGATGCCCACTTCGGCCGCATTGGCCAGGACGAACCCAGCTCGTGAGAAGTCGGCGAGGGCGGCCCAGACGTTGGCCGCGATCGTGACGACGGTGACGACGACGTAGGCGATGAACATTCGTACGGCCCGCGCTCAGCCGGACAGGCGGGGGAGGCCGGAGTCGCCGGGGAGATCGGAGGAACCGGGGAGGCCGGAAGAGCTGGAGAGGTCGGAGGAACCGGGGAGGCCGGAAGAGCTGGAGAGGCCGGAGTCGCCGGGGAGATCGGAAGAACCGGGGAGATCGGAAGAGCTGGAGAGGTCGGAAGAGCCGGGCAGGCCGGAGTCGCTGGGGAAACCGGGGAGGCCGGAGGGTTGGTAGGCGCCGAGGATGTCGAGTGGCTGGGGGGCCGGGGCGGGGCCCACGACCCACTTGGCCACGGTCGCCTGCAGCCGCCGCGCCGCCGCGATGCCCGGCAGCGGATTCTCGACGCCCTCGTCAAGCTCCAGCAGGGCGACGAACTCGGTGCTTCCGACAGGGCGCAGGTACGCGTACCGGACGCCCTCCGGCCGTTCCTTCTCCACCGCCGCGAAGGCCGTCTCGATCGCCTCGACAACCTCCGCGACCCCCTCGTCGGCCACCTGGTAACGGACCATCAGGACGGGCATGGTGTCTCTCCGTAGATCGTGTGGGTGTCGGCGAGCCGCTGCCCGCCTGCCGTGCCAAGCCTTGCCGGGCGCTGACTTGGCGTCCAATACCTGCGTCTATAACCTGGCGGCATGGATGTCGACACGCGGCTGCTGCGGTACTTCGTCGCCGTGGCGGAGGAGGGGAGCCTCACCCACGCCGCGGAACGGCTGTTCGTGTCGCAACCGGCGCTGACCAAACAGATCAAGCAGCTCGAAAGCCTGCTCGACGTGCGGCTGTTCACCAGGTCCCGGACCGGAATGGCCCTCACCGAACCGGGCCGGGCCCTGGCGGAGCGGGTGCCCGCCCTGCTGGCCGAATGGGACCGGACGCTGCGGGAGACCAGGCGCGTGGCCGGACAGGCGGCCCGCGTGCTGCGGGCCGGGTTCATGGCCAGCGCCGCCAACGAGGCCACCCCGCACATCATCACGGCGTTCGCCGGTCGCAGGCCGGGCTGGAGGGTCGAGATGCGGCAGGCCGCGTGGTCGGACCCGACCGCCGGGCTCGCCGACGGGGACGTCGACGTCGCCCTGTTGCGCGTGCCCTTCCCCGGGCAGGACGCCCTGCGGGTGAAGGTGCTGTTCGCCGAGCCCCGCTGGGTCGCGCTTCCCACGGCACACCCGTTCGCCGCGCGAGACCTGATCCCCTTCCGGGACCTGTGGGACGAGCCGTTCGTGGCGGCTCCGCCCCGGACAGGCCGGTGGCGGGACTACTGGCTGGCCGCCGACGAGCGTGACGGCCACCCGGTCCGCGTCGGCGCCGTCACCGCTCAGCCCGACGACTGGCTGAGCGCGATCGCCAACGGCTACGGCATCGCCCTGGCCCCCGAATCCGCCGCCCGCTTCTACGCGCGCCCCGGCGTCACCTACCGGCCCGTGAGCGGCGTCAGCCCCACCCGGGTCGGCGTCGCCTGGACACCCGCCGACGACACCAACCCCGTCGTCCAGGACTTCGTCCACTGCTGCGTCGAGAGCGGGTCGCCAGTGTGAACCGTACTCAGCGGGCCGCCGGCGCTGTCGTGGGTTTGGCCTCGCCGGGGTGTTTCCCGTTCCGGCCATGGATGACGAGATGCGCGGCGGCGACGGCTGGGACGCCGGTGAGGCCATCGACGATACGCGGGGGACCGGGCCTGCCGGAGCCGGTCGATCTCGTACGGCGTCTGGCGGGGTGAACGAACGGCGGCGACCGTCAGTGATCGGTTTCCGTTCGTACGCCGAAGGGGTTGTCGATGGCGTATCTCCAGTACCCGTCCCGCCCGCGCCGGGCGACGTCGGTGGCGGTGCCCCGGATGTGCACGGGCCAGCCGTCGCGGTCCGTGCCGTCGATGACCCAGTCGACGACCAGCAGGGCGAGGTCGCTCGTGGCGTAGACGTGCCGTGGCCGGACGGCGATCGGCAGTCCCAGGTCCAGGAAATGGCCGTTGGCGATGTCGATCTGCTGCCCGGTCAGTGGCGAGCCCGACTCCGGGACGAACACCGCCCCGCTCTCGTAGACCTCCGCCACGGCCTTCGCGTCACCGCGGTTGAATCGCTCGGCGAAGACCGCGGGTACGTCCTCGGGACGTTCGGCCAGCTGTCGCGTCATCAGCCTTTTTCCATTCGATCGGGTATAAATCAGTCAGACGCGGCAACGTTAGGAGGCGCCTTCGTGACTCACCAAACGGTTGGTCGTCCGGGCCTGCCCGACGACCCCCGCGCGAACGTCATCGAACCCACCCCGTCGTGCCCGGTGGAGATCACCCTGTCGGCCCTGCACGGGCGCTGGACGACCCTGCTCATCCGTGAACTGCTGCGGGGCGACCGTACGTTCAGCGAACTTCGCCAGGCGCTGCCCGCGTTGTCGGACAAGGTGCTGTCCGATCGGCTGGCGCGTCTGACCGAGGCCGGTGTGCTCGATCGCCACCGTCGGCCCGGCTGGCCGCCCCGGGTGAGCTACAGCCTCACCTCCCACGGGCGTGACCTCGGCCCCGTCCTCCAGGCGCTGTGGGACTGGGGCGCACGGCAACGACCATGATCACGTCGTGAGAGGTCCCGGGCGCGGTCGGGTTTGTGTCGGTGGTGGCCGTTACAGTCGCCGATCATTGTCGCCCTTCCACTGAGGAGACCGCATGACCGAGCCCGACGTGACGATGGTCAGGATCGGCCAAGGTGTCGAGCTGGGGCGGCGGGGTGAACGGGAGGCCGCTCGGAAGCTGTTCTCCGAGCTGTGGGAGGAGATCGGGGTGACGGGCGACCCCCTGCACCGGTGCGCTCTCGCCCACTCGATGGCCGACGTACAGGACGAGGTGAAGGAGGAGTTGCTCTGGGACCTCCGCGCCCTGGAGGCGGCCGACCTGGTCACCGACGAGCGGGCTCATCAGGCGGGTGTCGTCGGTTCCGTGAGCGGTTTCTATCCCTCCCTGCACCTCAATCTGGGCGACGCCTACCGTAGGCTCGGCGACCTCGATCGGGCGCGTGACCACCTCGAACGCGGACGCGCCGCCGTTGGCGCGCTCGGTGAAGACGGGTACGGGCAGATGATCAGGCAGGGGCTGGACCGGCTCGCCGACCGCATGCGGACGGCCTGATCACCCGTGAACGGCTGGGCTCCCGCCGGGCGTTTCCCGAACCGCGGAGGTCGTGGGCCCCGGTCAGTTCGACCGGTGCCGGTGGCGAGCCGCGCTCTGATCGGCCCACTCCGCGATGCGGCGCAGCAAGGTGGTGGCGACGGGGGGAGGGGAGGAGAGGAGTACGGTCGCGTGGAAGGCGTGGGGCATGCCCTCGTAGATGTCGAGCTGGACGTCCCCTCCGGCGGCGGAGGCCGCTTCGGCGAAGCGCCGCGCGTCGTCGAGCATCACTTCCTTCGAGCCCACCGCGAGCAGCAGCGGCGGCAGCCCGTGAAGATCGCCGTGCAGGGGGGACTGGGGCGCTTGGTCGGGTCGCGCCCCGGCCAGATACTGGGTGCGGACGTGGTCGAGTACGGCCCGGTTGACGACGTCCTGGCCGTCGTTGACGTCGATGGACGGGCTGGACAGGGTGAGGTCGGTCTGCGGGGAGACGGCCAGCGCCGCCACGGGGAGGGAGTCGCCCGCCTGCTTGAGCACCAGCAGCGCCGACAGCACCAGCGTGCCCCCGGCGGACTCACCCGCCAGGATGATCCGTGACGCGGGTACGCCCTGGTCGAGCAGGCTCCGGTAGGCGGCCACCGCGTCGTCGAGGGCGGCCGGATACCGGTGGGCGGGCGCGAGCCGGTAGTCCACCGCCAGGACGGGGCGGCTGGTCGCCTGGGACAGGCGGTGGGCCATGAGCTGCTCGAAGTGGGGGTTCTTGTACTCGAATCCGCCTCCGTGAAGATAGATCGTCACCCCCTCCTCGACCGTGGCCCGGCCCGCGGTGACCCAGGTGCCGGGAACGCCACCGGTGTGCGGCAGGACGGGGGTGAGGTCGGCGTCGGCGGGCAGGGCGGGGGGACTGGAGTGCAGGGTCTGGAGCTGTGACAGGGCCTCGGCGCTGTCGGCGGGCGTACTGGGGACGTGTGTGACGTTCACGATGTGATCCTTTTAAGTGATGGGTGGGCAGGCGGGCGTGTTCTGCCTGCTCCGGGGACGTATGAGGTCACCGGGTGTGCGCGGTGGTGGCGTGGGTGAGGACGCCGGACGCGTGCGGCGGCGGTGGTGAGTGGCCCATGGTGCGGGCAGCGCGAAACCGTCGCGCGCCGAGCCGGTCACGGGCGTGAAGGGCATGAGGGTATGAGGGCATGAGGTCTCGATGACCACGCGGGGACATCGGGACGTCAGCCGGTTACCCACCCGGTGGATCCGAACCCGTTGAATCCAAGTCAGCCGGTTGTCGACTCTCTGAACCCGAGCCATTTGGACCCGAGTCAGCCGGTTGTCGACCCGTTGGATCTGAGCCCGTTGGATTCGAGTCAGCCGGTTGTCGACCCGTTGGAATCGGGCCCGTTGGATTCGAGTCCGTTGAATCCAGGTTCGTTGGATTCGAGAAGGGCTCGCGGGTGACGGTGGTGCTCAGACCACCGGGCGCGGGGACGGCGCGCGGGCGCTGTGCGGTCAGCCGCCGCCTGTGAAGTGTGAACTCACGATGTCATCCCTTGGCTACGGCGCCTCCATGCCACCGCCGTCCTCCCGGCCGGTGGCACGCGACATACACGTTATTACAGGGCTTCGCGACGAACGCTGTCAAGGCGCGACACTTTCCGCTGTTCTGTTCGCCGGAGGAAGTCGGACCTTGTTCGTCCAGGTAAGTACCGTCCTGTTCGCCGAAGGTGGCCCGGACGGGCCGCGATGATCGTACGGTCGGGCGTATGGGCATCGAAGATCGGAAGGTCGGCGGCGAGGGGAGGGGCGCTCGTCGTACCGGCTACCGGGACGCGTCGGACAGGGCCCCGGGGACACCCTGGACGCGCGGGCGGGTTCTCGCGGTGGCCGCCGTGCCGGTGGCGGGGCTGCTGGCGTTCCCCGCCGTCGTGCCCAACACCGTGGGCAACCTCGGCAGCCTGATGGAGACCTTCCTTCCCTGGGGTGGCCTGGCCGTTCCCGTACTGCTGGGGCTGGCGCTGCTGCGTCGCTCGGCCCTCGCGGGGGTGTTCCTGGTGCTGCCCGCGGTGGTCTGGGTCGTGGTCTTCGGCGGACGGTCGCTGCCCGCCGACCGGGGGGCGGCGGGCGACCTGACCGTGCTCCAGCACAACGTCGGCGAGGAGAACCCCGACCACGGGGGGACGGCGCGAGCGCTGGTGGGGGCCGGTGCCGACCTCATCGCCCTGGAGGAACTGACGCCCGCCGTCCTGCCCGTCTACGAGAACGCCCTCGCGTCCGGCCATCCCCACCGCGCGGTCGTGGGCACCGTCGGCCTCTGGTCCAGGTATCCCCTGGCGGACTCGCGGCCGGTGGACATCAGGCCCGCGGACGTCGGGCCCGACTGGAACCGCGGGCTGCGGGTCACCGCGCGGACGCCCCACGGTGACGTGGCCGTGTACGTCGCCCACCTTCCCTCGATCCGTATCCGGCCGACGGAAGGTTTCGGTTCCGGACGGAGGGACGAGAGCGCCGCCGCGCTGGGTGCGGCCATCGCCTCGGAGGCGCTGGACAGGGTCGTTCTGCTGGGAGACCTCAACGGCACCCTCGACGACCGTGGCCTGGCCCCGCTCACCTCCCGGATGGTCTCGACGCGGGAGGGGTTCGGTTTCAGCTGGCCCGCGGTTTTCCCGCTGGCCCGGATCGACCACGTCATGGCCCGTACGGCGACCCCCGTCGCGGCCTGGACCCTGCCCGCCACCGGCAGCGACCATCTGCCGCTCATGGCCCGCGTCGCGCTCTGACGCTCGCGGGCGCCAGAAGCGGTTCGTACCGTTCTTATTGGGCCTCGGTGCCCGGGGTCTCTTGGGGATGGAGCCGTCAGAGGCCGGGAATCCGGGCTTCGTTATGCTCGGGCGGTGAGTTCCCCGAGAACGCTCGTACTGTGGGACATCGACCACACGCTGATCGACGCCGGTGGTGTCACCGCCGACACCTACGCCCACGCGTTGCACGCCACCACCGGCCGCCGGATGGAACACCCGGTGCAGGTGGCCGGGCGGACCGAGCGGGCGATCATCACCGAGATCCTGCAGGCGCACGACGTCGACGTGTCGGACCCGCTCCTCGACTCCTTCTACGTCGCCCTCGCCGAGGCGTTCGTCGTGCGCGAGGCCGTTATGCGGGAACGCGGCCGGGCTCTGTCGGGGGCACGCGAGGTGCTCGCGGAGCTGGCGGAACGCGAGGACGTGGTGCAGTCGGTGCTCACCGGCAACACCGAGCCGGTCTCGATCGGCAAGCTCACGGTGTTCGGGCTGGACGGCTTCGTGGACTTCGAGGTGGGCGCGTACGGCACCGACCACGAGGACCGCGCCGAGCTGGTGGCCCTGGCGCAGAAGCGCGCCGAGGGCAAGTACGGGGAGTCCTTCACCGTACGCAACACCGTGCTGGTCGGTGACACGCCGAACGACGTCCGCGCTGGTCAGGTGGGCGGGGCGAGGGTGATCGCGGTCGCCACCGGCTTCAACGACGCGAGCGTCCTGGGCGAGGCCGGTCCCGAGCTGGTACTGGGGGATCTCGCCGACACCGAAGCCGTCGTACGGGCCGTGCTGGGCACACCGGACCGTGCGAACAGCGACCGCTAGGCCGGGACAGCCGTGCGAACAGCGACCGCTAGGCCGAGGCAGCCGGATCGGGCGAATGGTGACCGCTAGGCAGGGACAGCCGGAAGGGGCTCGCGAGCGCTTCTCGTCGGTCTGTTTTCGCGGGATCCGCCCGGCGGGGTTCCCCGGCCGCGGGTCGTCGCGGGCCGGGGCGTCGTGGACGGGACCGGTCAGCCCTGCACGGCTCGTGCTAGCGGTGTCGAACCCTCGGGGGAGAGCGGGGAGGTGAGGATGACGGGGAGCTGGGACATGAACCTGGGCTCGGTACCCAGATGCTCCTGTGCGGCGTGCACGGTGAACGGGTGCACCAGGTATATGTCTCCCGGCTGTCCGGTGGCGTGGGCGATCGGGCGCTCCACGCTGGCCCGGTCGACCGTGCCTGCCGCCTCCATGAAGTCGAACACCCCGTCGGCCAGTGCCCCGGCCGTGTCGCGCTGGGAGCCGACCCTGATCCGGGTCGGTGCGTCGTCCGGGCCGACGTCGGAGAACAGGATCAGCAGCAGCATGGTCTCGGGCCTGCCGCTGACCGCCCAGGTGCCGTCGGGACGGCCGAAGTTGGCGTCGATGTGCCAGCCACGGTCGTCGGCGGGCGCCACGTTGGGGAAGCGGATCGGGACCATGCCGACCGTGTAACGCGGTGCCCATCCGCCCGCGCCGCAGATCTGGTCGAGCGCCCCGGCGAGCTTGGGCGAGCGGATCGTCTGCCCGAGGGCACCCTCGCCGGTGTGGTCGGTGGCCCACACCACCGGCTGGGTCCAGCCCGCCGGGTCGTCGGGGGAGAGCCCTATCTGCTGCCAGAGCAGGCCACGGGCCTGATCACCCACTTCCCGGGGAACAGCCGCCTCAAGCTTGACGAATCCGTCGGAGACGAAACGCTGGATCTGTTCGGTATCAAGCGGATGCATGCCGAGCACGTTAGCGGTCTCTCCGTACCCGCTTCCACGGGATTTTCGCCGGGCGCACACGGGGCCGCGCGGGTACGGATCGGGGGTCGCGCGGGGACGGGCCGGGGTTACGTGGGGACGGGCCCAGGTTGCGCGGGTACGGATCGGGGGTCGCGCGGGGACGGGCCGGGGTTACGTGGGGGCGAGCCCAGGTTGCGCGAGGGCAGGTCGGGCGTACGTGGGGCGAGCCGAGGTTGCGCGGGGGCGAGCCGGGGTTGCGTGGGGACGGGCCGGGTGTATGTGGGGACGGGGCAAGGTTGCGCGGGGACAGGTCGGGCCTATGTGGGGACGGGCCTGGCGTACGCGGGGACGAGCCGAGGTCGCGCGGGGGCGGATCCGGGTTACGCGGGGAGGAGCCGGGTGAGGCGTTCGCGTAGTAGTGCCAGGGCGCTCTCCGCGTCGCGTTGCCCGGCCAGCACGGCGATACCCAGCCCGGCCGCGGTGGCCAGCAGCACGATCGCCTCCGTACGGGGGTCGAGGTCCGCCGCCAGGTCGCCGTCGTTCCGCGCCCGGGCGAGCTGGTCGGCCACGAACGTCTCCATCGCGTCCGGTGCGGCCAGGAAGGGGTGCGCGGCCAGCGCCCTGTCGGTGACGGCCAGCACCGCGTAGGACGTGTAGGCGAGGTGGAAGATCCGGCTGCGCTCGTCGGCCGGGATCGACTCGGCGAGGACGGCCTCCAGCACCTCGCGCGGCCGGTGCGTCCCGGCCAGTCTCGCCTTCAGCCGCTCCGCCATCTGCTCCGCGAGCCGCCGCAGCGCGAAGAGCGTGAGCTGCTCCTTGGTGTCGAAGTAGTGCTGCACCAGGTGGAGCGAGACGCCCGCCTCGGTGGCGACGGCGCGCATCGTGACGGCGTGCAGCCCGCGCGCGCCCATCACCCGCAGGAGCGCCTCGGCGATGTCGTGGCGTCGGCTCTCGCGGTTGTCGGCGCGGCTCATGCGATCTCTCCATGGACAGGACCTCGGATAGTTGGTACAACTGTACCCTATACAGTCGTACCAACTTAACGAGGAGGCGGATCATGGACGGTGGCACCCGCGCCCACGTGGGGCACTTCGTCGACGAGGTGAAGGAGCGAGAGTTCCGGGACGCCTACGCCACGGCGATGACGCTGTGGCCGCCGCACGACACGATCGACGTGGAGACCGGATTCGGAACCACCAGGGTCTACCGCTGCGGGACGGAGGAGGGGGAGCCGATCGTGCTGCTCCACGGGAACGGGGCCAACGCCTCCAACTGGTACCACCAGGTGGCCGGGCTCGGACGGCACCACCCGGTCTACGCGGTCGACACGATCGACGACCCCGGCGGCAGCGTGCAGCGCAGGCCCGTGACCGGCTCCGGCGACGCCGCGGCCTGGCTGTCGGAGGTCCTCGCCACCCTCGACCTGACCCGCGCCCATCTGGTCGGCCTCTCCTACGGTGGCTGGCTCGCGCTCAACCAGGCCGTCCACCGGCCGGAGCGGCTCGCCTCCGTCACCCTGCTCGACCCCGGCGGCCTGGAGAGGGTGCCCGCGCGGTTCCTCCTCAGCCTGTTCGCGGCGGTGTTCGCGATGCGGGCCCCCGCGTCCTGGCGGCCCCGGCTGGCCCACCTGCTGGCCGTGCACGCCCTGGTCGAACGCTCCGAGATCATGGATCCCGTCATGGTCGGCGCCCACGCCTTCCGCCCGCACCGCAGTCCCGCGCGGCGGTTCTCCGACGACGAGCTCCGTCGCGTGACCGTGTCGACGCAACTCGTCCTCGCGGCACGCACCACGCTGATGCGGCCCGGCCGGGCACTCGACCGTGCCCGGCGGCTCCTGCCCCTGCGCCACGCGGAGATCGTGCCCGGCATCGGCCACGCGATCCCGCTTGAGGCACCGGAACTCGTCACCGACCGCGTCCTCGGCTTCGTCGACCGTACGGCCGGCCAGATCTGAGCAGGTCTGGGCACATCTGAGCAGGTCTGAGCAGGAGATGGGGGGAAGAGACGATGGCGGGCAGAGCGTTGGTGCTGGGCAGCGGCGGGATCGTCGGCATCGCGTGGGAGATCGGCGTCCTGGCGGGCCTGGCCGAGCACGGTGTCGACCTGGGCGAGGCCGATCTGGTGATCGGCACGTCCGCCGGGGCCGTGGTGGGCGCCCAGCTCGCCGCCGGTGTCGGCGTCGAGCGCCTGTACGGCGGGCAGCTCGCGCCACCGGATGACGAGCATGCCCCAAGGGTCTCGGCACTCGGCCTGGTACGCCTGATCTGGACGCTGAACCGGTCGAGGACCACGACCGAGTTCGGCGCCCGCATGGGCGGGATCGCCCTGGCCGCCAGGACCGCGCCGGAGGCCGAACGCCGGGCGGAGATCGCCCGCTGGCTCGGCGAGGTACGCGAGTGGCCGGACCGGCCGCTGACGATCACCGCGGTGGACGCCGGGACCGGCGAGCGGGTCACGTTCGACGCCGGGAGCGGGGCGGACCTGGTGGACTGCGTCGCGGCCAGTACTGCGGGACCGGGCATCCGCCCGCCGGTCACCGTCGGCGGCCGTCGGTACATCGACGGCGGCATGTGCTCGCCGGGCAACGTCGACCTGGCCGCCGGTTACGACCGCGTCGTCGTGCTCGCGCCCATGACACGCGGCGGCGGTGTCATGAAGGGGGTGGCGGAGCAGATCGCCGAGCTGGGTCCGAACTCCGAGGTGGTCCTGATCGAGCCCGAGCCGCGGGCGTGGAAGCAGGTCGTCGGCGGAGGTCTCGGCGGCATGCTGGACCCGGCCCGCCGCGCCTCCGCCGCCCGTGCGGGACGCGCCCAGGCCGCCCACGAGGTTCCCCGAACGGCCCGGCTCTGGCTCTCTTGACCCCAATGGTTCTCTTCGAGCGGGGCCGGACCGGGGTCCACCTTCGGCGGGTCGGGGATCTCGGCCTGTTCGGGACGGAACCTCGGGTCCTGGACGGAACCCCGGGTTCCGGACGTGACCTCGGGTCTCGGACGCAGCGGTGCCGTCGTGCGGCTTCGCTCGTACCGGCGGATCGGTCTTGTATCGGCGGACCAGGTCTCGTATCGGTGGATCGGTCTTGTATCGGCGGATCGGTTTTGTGTTGACGGACCAGGTCTCGTGGCGGACCGGCCTCGTATCCGCGGATCAGTGAGGTGAGCCGGTGGACATCGCTCCGGTGTCGATGAGGCGGACCAGTTCCGGAAGGACCGTGCCCAGGGGGGCGTCGACGGTGAGTGCCGCGTAGTCGTCGCCGCGGGTTGGGCCCTGGTTGACGATCGCCACGGGGATGCCGAGCTTCGCGGCGTGCAGCACGAACCGGCGGCCCGACATCACCGTCAACGACGACCCGAGGACCAGGAGCAGGCGGGCCCCCTCCACGAGGGCGTAGCACTCGCGGACCCGCTCCGCCGGGACGGTCTCCCCGAAGAAGACGACGTCGGGCTTCAGCATCCCCCCGTCGCACGCCCGGCATCCGACCATCTGGAAACCGTCGATCTCCTTCTCCGGCAGTTCGACGTCGCCGTCCGGGTTGATCGCGGTGGGCAGGGCGCCGAAGCGCGGGTTCGCCTCGGTCAGGCGGCGGTCCAGCTCCTCGCGCGGGCTGGAGTGGCCGCAGCCCAGGCAGACCACCTCCCGGAGGTTGCCGTGCAGCTCGATGACGGACCGGGCGCCGCCCGCCTGGTGCAGGCCGTCGACATTCTGCGTCACGATGCCGGAGACCAGGCCCCTCCGCTGGAGGGACGCGACCGCGCGGTGGCCGTTGTTCGGCGCCGCCCCGGTCATCGCCCGCCACCCGATGTAGCTGCGGGCCCAGTAGCGCCGCCTGGCCGCCGGGTCGCCGGTGAACGTCTGGTAGGTCATGGGGGTGTGCCGGGTCAGGGTCCCGCCCGGCCCCCGGTAGTCGGGGATCCCCGACTCCGTCGATATCCCGGCGCCGCTCAGCACCAGGACGCCGCCCTCGGTCAGCAACTCCGCCAGCGTGCTCGTACCCTCGCTCACCCCTCCATGCTGCCTCACCCCGGACGCCGGGCGGGCTCTGGGGGGGGGCGTCAGGTGCCGGTGTGGTCGCCGTCCCGTACGAGCAGCGTGCCGAACGCGACGGTGAAGAAGGAGTCGAAGGCGCTCGCCGAACGGTCGGCGCGGGCCATGACAAGGGCGCCTTCCCAGGCGCAGAGAAGGAAGCGGGCCGTCGTCTCCGGGTCGAGGTCGGGGCGTACCGACCCGGCGTGCCGGGCCTCGGTGAGCGCCGCCGCGATCAGGGCGGACCACTGCCGGAACCCCTGCTGTACGGCCGCGCGGATGACGTCGTTGCGATCGGCGATCTCGGCGCCGAAATTACCGAGGAGGCATCCCCGGGTGAATCCGTGCCGCACGGTCTCGTCGCGGAGGAACTCGAAGTGCCCGCGCAGGCGGGTCAGGGGTTCGACCCCGCTGTCGGCGAGATCCTCCAGGTGGAGCCCCGCGCCGTAGCGTTCCAGGGCGACGACGGCCAGGGACTCCTTGCTGTCGAAGTGGTTGTAGAAAGATCCCTTCGGGGTGCCGGCCGCGTCGGTGATGTCCTTCACCCCGGCCGCGTTGTAGCCCCGGATGTGGAACTGCTCCAGCGCGGCCTCGACGATCTCCGCGCGCATGCTCTTCCTGGCCATGGTCACCCCCTCGGCCCTCAATATGTCCGGTCGTCTTATATGCCGTCAAGTCGTGATGAGGGAGCTATGGCGCTGTTGACACCTTTAAGACGACCGGTCATATTGAAAAGTGTCCGGAACACTTCCGGCACCGTCTCGCAGGCCACCACGGCCGCGAAGACCTGCCCGTATTCCGTATTTCGTTTGAGGAGAGCGATGTCCACCTACCGTGCCTTCGAGGTCACCGGATCGCGGAATTTCGAGTTCGTGGTCCGCGAGCTCCGGCAGCCGCCCGCGGGGCAGGTCCGGCTTCGGGTCGAGAGCTGCGGGGTCTGTCACACCGATGTCGTCGGTGTCGAGGGGCTCCGGCCCAACCCGGAGCGGCCCGTCGTCCCCGGCCACGAGATCGTCGGCGTCATCGACGCGGTGGGCGACGGTGTGACCGGCTGGAAGGTGGGGGATCGGGTGGGGGTCGGGTTCCTGGGCGGCCAGTGCGGTGAGTGCGACCCCTGCCGAAGGGGTGACTTCGTCAACTGCGCGAACCAGGAGCAGGTGGGGACCACCGTGGACGGCGGCTACGCCGAGGTCGTCTTCGCCAGGGGCAGCGGGCTCGTACGCGTTCCCGAGGGGATGAGCTCCGTCGAGGCGGCGCCGCTGCTGTGCGCCGGTCTCACGACGTTCAGGGCGCTGCAGCGGGCGGGCGGCCCCCCGGGAGCGCTGGTGGCCGTCCAGGGCATCGGAGGACTCGGCCATCTGGGCCTGCAGTACGCCGCCAAGCTCGGTTACCGCGTGGCCGCCGTCGCCAGGGGGGCGGAGAAGGCCGATCTGGCGAGGCGGCTGGGGGCGGACCACTACATCGACAGCTCCCGCGAGGACCCGGGCGCCGCACTGTGGGAGCTCGGGGGCGCGGCGGCGATCATCGCGACGGCCGCCAGCGGTGCCTCGATGACGGGGCTGATCGCCGGGCTCGCGCCTCGCGGCCACATGGTCGTCGTCGGAGCCGCCCCGGACCCCATCTCCGTCAACACCGCGGACCTCATCTTCGGAACCCGCACGCTCAGCGGGAGCCTCACCGGCACCTCGATCGAGAACGAGGACAACCTGGCCTTCAGCGAGCGGCACGGTATCCGCCCGATGATCGAGACCATGCCGTGGACGGAGGCGCCGAAGGCGTACGAACGCATGTTGAGCGGTGAGGCCCGGTTCCGCGTCGTCCTCGACATGACGGCGTGAGCCGGAAGCACGGACTCCTCGGCCTGGTCCGGCTTGGCGCAGTCTGGCTTGGTCTGATCCAGTTCGACCCGGTCCGGTCTGGTCTGGAATGGCCTGGTCCGGCTCGACCCGACCCAACCCGGTCCGGCCTGGTCTAGTTCGGCCTGGTCTGGTTCGGTTCGGTCCGGTTCTGGAGAACGTCACCTGTGGAGCCGGACCGGCTTCGCGTGGAGGCTCCGGGGACCCGTTCTCACTCCTCCCCGGAGAACCTCTCCCAGGCCGACTGCCGCGTCATTCCCAGAGCCTCGCCGATCCTGGACCACGTGACGCCACGGTCGCGCAGGCGGTCGACCCAGATCCGCAGGTTCGCGTCGACCTGGGCGCTCACCGACGCGATGCGGGGCAGGAGTTCGAGGATCTGCTCGTCGGTCAGGCTGTCCGGCCAGGGGATCTCGGCGGCGGCCGAGGGCTCGGGCGCGTCACCGATCAGGATGTTGCACAGTCCCACGCACTCGTTGCAGATGTAGACGCCGGGACCGGCGACGACCTTGTTCACCTCGGTCTTCGCCTTCGCGCAGAAAGAGCAGTGGATCGCCTGTTCGACTAGAGACGGAGCCGGCATGTGGTCCTCCCGGGGTGACAGCTGTCAGGGAAACCCTGACGTGGACTGTCGTGATCATATGCCGTCAGGCGTGGCCTGACAAGAGTCGTCGCGTTCGACTGCCTGTCGTTGCGATCGCAAGATCGCCGGGCTCGGGCTCGCGGTGATGTCCTGCCGGCCCGGCGAACCTCTCTCCTGCACGCCTCGCCGCTGACCAGCGGGAACGGATCGGGGAGATATTTTTCTGGATCGACCAATCCGGTGACGCGGCGGCTACGAATCTCCGGTGAGGGGGCGTCAGGCTCCCGGCGATCCGCTGTCACCTGGGTGGCCTCGACCGGCGGCGGGTCCGGCCGGGCGGACGGCCGCGCGGTTCGGGATCGGAGGGCCCCGGACCGCGCGGTCCATCCCGGTCTGCCTTCCCCCGCCCGGCCTGCACGCTCTGCCAGGTCCGGCCGGGGTGCTCGCCGTCGCGCCCGTGACGTCCGCGCGGTTCCTCCGGCGTCGCCCGGTGTCCACCCGCCCGGCGCGCGCGCCGGGCGGGTGCGGGGACTCACCGGCGTACGCCGGGCTGTCCGGCGGTGTTCAACGTACGGCGGCGTTCAGCGTACGGCGGCGGCGGCCTCCTCGTCGTCCGTGACCACGGCGCCGCTGAACTGCGCCGAGTACAGGCGGTGGTAGGCGCCCCTGGCGGCGAGCAGCTCGTCGTGGGTGCCGTGCTCGACGATGCGTCCCGCGTCCATCACCAGGATGAGGTCGGCGTCGCGGATGGTGGACAGGCGGTGGGCGATGACGAAGCTGGTGCGGTCCGAACGGAGCGCGGCCATGGCGTGCTGCACCAGGACCTCGGTCCGGGTGTCGACCGAGCTGGTCGCCTCGTCCAGGATGAGCAGGGACGGGTTGGCGAGGAAGGCGCGGGCGATGGTCAGCAGCTGCTTCTCCCCGGCGCTGACGTTGCTCCCCTCCTCGTCGATCACGGTGTCGTAGCCGTCGGGCAGGGTGCGGACGAACCGGTCGACGAACGTGGCCCGGGTGGCGGCCTGGATCTGTTCCTCGGTGGCCTGGGGGTTGCCGTAGGCGATGTTCTCGCGGATGGTGCCGCCGAACAGCCAGGTGTCCTGGAGCACCATGCCGATGTGCGAGCGCAGGTCGTCGCGGCGCATCGCGGTGATGTCGACGCCGTCGAGGGTGATCCGTCCCGAGTCCAGCTCGTAGAAGCGCATGACGAGGTTGACCAGGGTGGTCTTGCCCGCGCCGGTCGGGCCGACGATCGCGACGGTGTGCCCGGGTTCGGCGACCAGGGACAGGTCCTCGATGAGGGGCTGCTCCGGGTCGTAGCTGAAGGACACGTGGTCGAACTCGACGCGGCCCCGCCTGACGGTGGGAGGCACCGGGACCGCGGGGTCCGGGGCCTGCTCCTCGGCGTCGAGCAGCTCGAAGACCCGCTCGGCCGAGGCGACCCCCGACTGCAGCAGGTTGGCCATCGAGGCGGCCTGGGTCAGCGGCTGGGTGAACTGCCGCGAGTACTGGATGAACGCCTGCACGTCGCCCAGGCTCATCGACCCGGTCGCGACCCGCACGCCGCCGACGACGGCGATGGCGACGTAGTTGAGGTTCCCGATGAACATCATCATCGGCATGATGATCCCGGAGACGAACTGGGCGCCGAAGCTGGCCTTGAACAGCTCCTCGTTCCGCTGCCTGAACACCTCCTCGACCTCGGGGCGGCGCCCGAACACCTTCACCAGCTCGTGGCCGGTGAACGCCTCCTCGATGTGGGCGTTCAGGCTGCCGGTGTGGGACCACTGCGCGACGAAGTGCTTCTGCGAGCGCTTCGCGATCTGCGCGGTGACGACCATCGACAGCGGGATGGTGATCAGGGCGATCAGCGCGAGCAGCGGCGAGATCACGAACATCATCGCCAGCACGCCGATCACGGTCAGCAGCGAGGTGAGCAGCTGGCTCATCGTCTGCTGCAGGGTCTGGGACACGTTGTCGATGTCGTTGGTGACCCGGCTGAGCAGCTCGCCGCGCGGCTGGCCGTCGAAGAACCGCAGGGGAAGCCGGTTCAGCTTGTCCTCGACGTCCTCGCGCAGCCGGAACACGGTGCGCTGCACCACGTCGTTGAGGATGTAGCCCTGGATCCAGGCGAAGGCCGACGCCGCGAGGTAGATGCCCAGGACCCACAGCAGGACCGTGCCCAGGGCGCCGAAGTCGATGCCCCGGCCCGGTACGAAGTCCATCCCCGCGAGCAGGTTCGCGAAGTTGTCGTTGCCCGCCGCGCGGGCGGCGGCGATCGCCTGCTCCGGGGTCGTCCCGGGAGGCAGCTGCTTGCCGATCACCCCGGTGAAGATCAGGTCCGTCGCGTGGCCGAGGATCTTCGGTCCGACGACGTTCAGCACCACGCTGGTCACGGCGAGGGCGATCACGGCCAGCAGTTTCGGGCGGTCGGGATTCAGGCGCCGCACCAGCCGCCGTGCGGACGGCCCGAAGGTCATCGATTTCTCCGCGGGCATCCCGGCGTTTCCCCCGAAGGGGCCCCGCCCGAAGCCTCCGCCTCCGGCCGGAGGGCGCGGCTGGGTGGTCGTCGTGGGCCGGTCGCTCATGCTGCGGTCTCCGCGGCTAGTTGGGACTCGACGATCTCTAGGTACGTGGGACAGGAATCCAGCAGCTCGTCGTGGGTCCCCAGGCCGACGATCACGCCGTCGTCCAGGACGATGATCTGGTCGGCGTCGGCGATGGTGGAGACCCGCTGGCCGACGATGACGACGGCGGCCTCGGCGGTGTGCGGGCGCAGTGCCGCCCGCAGCCGCGCGTCGGTGGACAGGTCGAGGGCCGAGAACGAGTCGTCGAACAGGTAGATCTCGGGCTTGCTGACCAGCGCCCTGGCGATGGCGAGCCGCTGTCGCTGCCCGCCGGACACGTTCGTGCCGCCCTGCGTGATGGGCGCCTCCAGGCCTTCGGGCATCGCCTCGACGAAGTCGCGGGCCTGGGCGACCTCCAGCGCCTCCCACAGCTCCGCGTCGCTCGCGTCCGGGTTGCCGTACCGCAGGTTGCTCGCGACGGTCCCGCTGAACAGGTACGGCTTCTGCGGCACCAGGCCGATGCGCGTCCAGAGCGTCTGGGGGTCGAGGTCGCGGATGTCGACGCCGTCGACCGACACCGTGCCGGAGGTGGCGTCGAACAGCCGGGGTATCAGGGAGATCAGCGTCGTCTTGCCGGAGCCCGTGCTGCCGATGACGGCGGTGGTCCGGCCCGCGGTCGCGCGGAAGGAGATACCGGACAGCACCGGTGCCGCCGCGCCCGGGTAGCGGAACTCGACGTCGCGCATCTCCAGCTCACCGCGCCCGCTCACCTGCCGTACGGGGTCGCTGGGCGGTGTCACCGACGATTCGGTGTCGAGCACCTCGACGATGCGCTCGGCGCAGACCGCCGCGCGCGGGATCATCATCGAGATGAAGGTGGCCATCATCATCGACATGAGGATCTGCATCAGGTACATGAGGAACGCGGTGAGGGCGCCGACCTGCATCTGGCCGCTGTCCACCCGCGCGGCGCCGAACCAGAGCACGGCGATGCTGGAGACGTTGAGGATCAGCATCACGGTCGGGAAGATGAGCGCCGTCAGCCGCCCGACGCGCAGCGACGTGTCGGTCAGCGCCTGGTTGGCCTCGGCGAACCTGCGGGTCTCCTCGCGCTCGCGGACGAAGGCGCGCACCACGCGGATGCCGGTGAGCTGCTCGCGCAGCACCCGGTTGACCAGGTCGATGCGGTCCTGCATCGCGCGGAACTGCGGGACCATCCGCACGATGATCAGGCCGATCGACACCAGCAGCGCGGGGACGCAGACCAGCATGAGCCAGGACAGGCCGAGGTCCTGACGCAGGGCCATGACGATGCCGCCGACGCCCATGATCGGGGCGGCGACCAGCATCGTGCAGGTCATCACGACGAGCATCTGGACCTGCTGCACGTCGTTGGTACCACGGGTGATCAGCGAGGGAGCCCCGAACTGGGAGACCTCCCTGGCGGAGAACCCGCCGACCTGGTGGAAGACGGCCGAGCGGACGTCCCGCCCGAACCCCATGGCCGCGAGGGAGCCGTAGTAGACCGCCGCGATCGAGCAGGCGATCTGCACGAGGGAGACGAGCAGCATCCAGCCGCCCGCGGACAGGATGTAGCCGGTGTCACCGGTGGCGACGCCCCGGTCGATGATGTCGGCGTTCAGGCTGGGCAGGTACAGGGAGGCGATGGTGCCGACCAGCTGTAGCACCACCACGGCGGTCAGCGCCCACGAGTAGGGGCGCAGGTATGTGCGGAGCAGACGGGTCAGCATGAGGACTCTTTACGTGGGGTGGCCGGGCGAGGGGCGTCGTGCCGGGGATCCGGCCGCCGGCCGGTCTCACCCGTCGCCCCGGTAACCGGGATCATGGGAATCTCCTCCAGGGGAGTGGTGGGTATCAGCCTGCGACGTGAACCTCGGTTGAGGTCAAGCTCGTTGAGGTCGGGCTCGTTCGAGGTCACTGAGGACGTCGCGGCAGGTGGGACGGGGGTCTCGGGGAGTTCGGGGATGGGGTCGGGCCGTCGGGACCGTCGGGGTCAGGGAAGCGGCTCGGGGGCGGCGGGACGCAGGCGTACCCCGTCGAGCAGCATGGAGACGATCTCCGGGGCGGCCACCGGGTCGTTCTCGGCGAGCCGGGGATGGCTGCACGCGATGGTCAGCAACTGCAGTCGGCGCGCGGCCTCGCGAGGTTCGCACCGCAGCCGCTCGCGGGCGGGTTCGATCAGGTCGGCGAGCGCTTGCCTGATGAGGGCGCTCGCGTCGGAGAGGTTCTGGTGGTTGCGACCGGCCTCGAAGGCTCCTATCCCTATCGCGTCCACCAGGCGGAAGATGCGCGCGGTGCGCTGCTGCAGGATCTCGACCGCCGCGACGAGCCGGACGTCCAGGGAGGTCGTACGGTCGATGGCCTCCAGCTCGCTCAGCAGCGGGGAGGAGTCGAAGGCGCTGGCGACGGCCGCGTTCACGAGCTCGTCCTTGGTGGTGAAGACCCGGAAGATCGTCCCCTCGGCCACGCCCGCGGCCTGTGCGATCTGCCGGGTGCTCACGTCGGGGCCCTCGGCGAGCACGAGCGACAGGGTGGACGCGATGAGCGCCGCGCGTCGCTCGTCGGGGGGGAGGGGGGCGGCCCGCTGGGAGGTCGAGTTCACGTCGGGCATCCTATCCGATGAGTGAGTGAGTAGCTCACTCATTTAATTCGGCCTGGTTTGGGGTCGATTGGTTATGGGGTCCGGGTGGTTCGCGGGGGCGCTGGTCCGGGGGGCTTGGCAGGGGTGGATGAGGTCCCTGTGGAAGAAGTGATCTTTTTCGGGGAAGCAGCCTCCCTTTTTCCGGCAAATGTAGGAAAAAGCAGCTAGAAAGCCCATCTTTCACCCGATGCGCCGGGCGTCGTCTGCGATCTAACGTCGACAGGCAGACACCCTGACATCGCCGCGACAGCCGTCTGCCTGTCGGCCAGGAGAACACCCGATGCCCCGTGCCCTCGCCCACCGCCCCTGGGTGCCCGCCGCCACCGAGGACCGCGTCCAGTCCGTCCTGAAGGCCGTGACGGACCAGACCGCCTCCTCGGTCCAGAGCGAGATCGAACGGCTGGTGGCCGACAACCACCGCATCCACGACATCGAGTCGGTCAACCTCAATCCGGCCACGAACATCATGAACCCGAGGGCCGAGGCCCTGCTCTCGGCCAACCTCGGGTCGCGGCCGTCGCTGGGCTATCCGGGCGAGAAGTACGAGATGGGCCTGGAGGCGATCGAGCAGATCGAGATCGTCGCCGCCGAACTGGCCGCGGAGGTCTTCGGCGCGGGCTACGCCGAGGTGCGCGTCGGTTCCGGGGCGCTCGCGAACCTCTACACGTTCATGGCCACCTGCGAGCCCGGTGACACGATCATCGCCCCCCCGGCGAGCATCGGCGGCCACGTCACCCACCACCAGCCGGGCGCGGCGGGCCTGTACGGGCTGAAGATCGTTCCCGCCCCCGTCACGTCCGACGGCTACACGGTGGACGTCGACGCCCTGCGCGAACTCGCCGGGCGGGTACGGCCGAAGCTGATCACCATCGGCGGCAGCCTCAACCTGTTCCACCACCCCGTGGCGCGCATCCGCGAGATCGCCGACTCGGTCGGCGCCCGCGTGCTCTTCGACGCCGCCCACCTGTGCGGCATGATCGCCGGAAGGACCTGGCCGCAGCCGCTCGACGAGGGCGCCCACCTGATCACCATGAGCACGTACAAGAGCCTGGGCGGTCCCGCGGGCGGGCTCATCGTGACCGACGACGCCGAGCTGGCCCAGCGGCTCGACGCGATCGCCTACCCGGGGCTGACCGCGAACTTCGACGCGGGCAAGACCGCGGCGCTCGCCATGACGATGCTCGACTGGAAGGCCGCGGGACCCGCCTACGCGCGGGCGATGGTCGCGACCGCGCGGCGGCTGGCGGACGAGCTGCTCGCCCTCGGGGTCCCGGTCTTCGCCGCCGACCGCGGATGCACCCGCTCCCACCAGTTCGCCGTCCTGGCCCACCGCTACGGCGGCGGCCAGCGGGCCGCCCGGCGGCTGCGCGAGGCCAACCTCCTCGCCTGCGGCATCGGCCTGCCGTCGGAGGCCGTCGAGGGGGACGCGAACGGCCTGCGCATCGGTACGCCGGAGCTCGTCAGGCTCGGGATGACCGAGGCGGACATGCCCGACCTGGCCTCGTTCATCGCCCGGGGCCTGGACGAGAACGTCGCCTCCGGCAGCGTGGCGCCGGAGGTCACCGAGTGGCGGAGCCGCTTCTCCGGAGTGCGCTTCACGGTGGACAACCCCTCCTGAGGAGGGCCGGCCGGTCGCGCCTGCTCCGGAGGACCCTGTCCTGGACGGGACGTTCCAAGGGGACGGCGCGGCTGGCGGCACGCGCCGTCCCCCCCGGCGCGTGCCGACGGTGGCCCGGCGACGGTGCGGTGATCCGGTACGGCGACAGGGAACGACAGGACCGGTGCGCCCGCCCCCCGGTCGCCGATCGTCCGCGACCACCGGACTGCTTCGGAACCTCTCGGCTAGAAGGGGATAGTGGGCGAGAAGTACTGATCGCGGCGCATGATGTAGCGCTGGCGGCCAGGTGAGGAGCTGGGCCGCTGTTCGAGCTCGGGTTGCTGCTGCCAGCGGTCCGGTGAGGAGCGGTGCTGCCGCCCGAACTCGGGTCGCTGCTGCCGGCGGTCCTGCGAGGGGCGGTCCTGCCGGCCGAATTCGGGCCGGTGTTGCTGACGGCCGGGTGAGAAGCGGTGCTGCTGGCGGTCGGCTGAGGAACGGGGCTGGTGACGGCCGGGCGAGGAGCGGTGCTGCCGGTGACCTCCAGGGGACGGATCACTCAGAACCACGGATACCGAAGCGGCTTCCTGAGGTGTCGCGTTCGCCCCGGCGGACTGAACCGGAATCGTCACGGTGACGATGAAGCCGGAGGCCGCCAATGTGCCGATGGTGAGAACGTGCTTGAACATGTCACTCCGTTTCCGAGGTATCTGAGGTATCAGTCCGGTATGCCGCCTGGTTCTGCAGGGTGCCACTCCGGTCTCCAGAAATATGTGGAATCGACGTCACACAAAACGCTAGTTCAGTGACATCCGGGCGTTCACCCCACGCAAGACAAAGCCTTGGTCCGGGATCGCCGCCGAAGAGAAAGGCCGGGATTGTGCGGGAGCGGGAATTACAGATACGACCCTGCTGACAAATTTCGCCTTAAATCCTGACATTTGAGAAAATGGCGATTGAACGGCCCTGGCCGTGTGAGGTCACTTTCCGGCAGGGCCGCCCTCTCCCTTGGAGGACTTTTTTCGGAAGGCCCGTCCGAAGGGGTGCTGTTTCGGAAGGCCCGGCCGGGCGGCCGCCGGCACTGTCCGGACGGGGGTGCGCGCTCCGGGGGCGGCCCCGCCCGATGGGGCTCTCGTCCGGCCGAGGAGATCCCTTTCCCCACCCGTGTCCCGGCTCCCGTGTTAGCGGTGTGGAAGCCGGGGTAGGGCGGGCCGTGCGCCCGCCGCCGCGCGCACTCTCGCCGGTGGCCGGTCCCTGTCCGGGGCGTGGCCGTACCGGCCCGGCGTGAGAGGAGAGCACGGTGGCCGACGAATCGGATCTGATCCTCGACCTGGTGTGGCAGGAGTTCCACGAACTGGTGAACATGACGTCGGAGGAGCTGAGGGCCTTCCTGCTGGCATCGGCCGCGGCGTCGGCGGACGGGGCCGACGCCGTGAACCCCGAGGCGGCCATGCCGCCGCTCGGGCGCCAGGTGCTCCAGGTTCTCGGCAAGCGGAAGGCCGACCTGACCGCCGACGACGTCGAGACGATGCGGCAGGCCGTCGACCGCGTCGAGGACACGCTGGCCGAGGGAACGGTCGACGAGGACGACGACGACCGTCGGCGGGCACTGCTGGAGGTCGGGCACAACCCGCTCCGGCCGTCACGGCTGGGAGGCTGAGACCGGGGCCCGGCCGGGAGCCCATGGTTGTGATCCGGCGGTCAGAAGTCGGCGGCCGATGGCCGGGAGCCGACGGTCGGAAGTCGGCGTCCGGGGCTGACGGTCGGGAGCGCACGGTTGTGATCCGGCGGTCGGGAGCCGGTGGCCTGGGCTGATGGGCCGGGAGGGCGCGGACGGGAGCCTGTTTCAGGCGTCGCGGGCGGACCAGCGGGACAGCAGCTCGGCCTCCCTGGCGGGGGTGATGGTGGCGTCCACCAAGAAGGACGACTCCGCCTCGCGGATCTCGCGGATCGACCGCGCCAGGGGCCGGGGGTCGAGCCCCGCGGCGCGGGCGGCGGCGGGGTCGGCGGTGTTGACCGACATCCACGGATCGCCCTCGGACCACAGGGGCAGCGACCGGCCGTCCTCGCCCTCGGCGAGCAGGAAGTCCTGCCCGACCCAGGTCAGGGTGGTTCCCGGCGGTCCGACCTCGGCCGCGATCGCCTCCAGCATGTCGCCGAAGGAGAACGGCGGGGGAGGGCTGACCGCGTGGAAGGTGCCCGGGTGCGTTCCCTCGATCATGGAGACGATCCAGGCGGCCATGTCGCGGGCGTCGATGACCTGGATGGGATCACCGGGGTCGCCGGGCGCGAGGACCTCGCCGCCCCGCGCGATCCGGTTGACCCAGTAGGTGAAACGGCCGGTGTGGTCGTACGGGCCGATGACGTACGTGGGCCGCACGACCAGCGTCGGGAACCCGAACGCCTCCGCCGCGGCCCGCTCGCACAGCACCTTCAGCGCCCCGTACGTCTCGCCCGTCACCGTCTCGGGGACCGGCCCGTCGACCTCCGTCAGCGGCGAGTCCTCGGTGAAGCCCCGCGCTTCGGGGACCCGGTAGACCGCGGTGCTGGAGACGAAGGCGTACTGGCCGGTGGAGAGCGCGCCGGAGAGCGAGGTCACCTGTGACGGGAGGTAGGCGCTGACGTCGATCGTCGCGTCCCACTGCCGGTCGCGCAGGACGGACAGGTCGCCGTCGCGGTCGGCTGTCAGGTGCTCGGCCTCGGGGAACAGCCCGGGGCCCGTCCGGCCGCGGTGCAGGAGGGACACCTCGTGCCCGGCCGCGATCGCGGCCCCGGTGATGTGCCGGCCGACGAAACGGGTGCCGCCGATGATCAGGATTCGCATACCCGTCATTGTTCCGAACCGGGTGGCGTCGCTCACATCGCGGCCCCGCGTCTCCGTGAGCCGGGCGGGCCGGTCACGGGGGCGGGGACCGGTATCCGGACACCGGTCACGGGGGGCGGGGACCGGCGTTCGGGCAGGTTCGGGGTGACGTTCGTCGGCGTGGGAGGCGTGGGAGGGGGCGTGGTCACCGGCGCGGGCCGCTGGATCGGTTTCTCGCGGTCCTACCGCCCGGTCTCGTCGCCCCTGATGCCGGTGATCAGCCGGATGAGCTCGGCGCGCAGGGCCTCGGGGTCCTCCACGCGGTCGGTGACGATCCTCTCCACGAGGTCGCTCGTCACGAGCGCGGCGTACGTGCCCTCGCCGAGCGGGGTGCGGGTGACCACCACGCGGCGCCGGTCGGCGGGGTCGCGTGCCCTGCTGACGTGGCCGTCGCGTTCGAGCCGGTCGAGTACGGGGCGGATCGTCTGTTCCTCCACGTAGGTGCGCGCCGCGAGCTGCCGCTGGGTCTGCGGGCCCTCGCTCAGCGCGTTGAGCGTCAGGAAACCCGCGTGGGTGAGGCCGCGCTCGGCGAGCACGGAGTTCCACTCCCGTTCGACAAGGCGCGCGGCGACCAGGAGCAGGCGCCCGGTCGCCCAGGAGGCGTGGTCGTCCATGAACTCCCGTCCGCCGCTGTCCGGATGCGCTGGATGTCCCGCTGTCCTGATGTCCACGTGTCCCGCCGTCTGCGTGTCCCCGCTGTCTGCGTGTCCGGTCGTCCGTGTGTCCCGTCGTCCGTGTGTTCAGATGTACGGATGGAGGGAGTTCCGTCCGGTGGAGCTCCCTTCGTTGGAGCCTTGTTCACCGGACTCCCGTTCACCGGACTTCCTCACAGGGTTCCCGTTCGGTAGGGGTCCGCCGAGGGGGAGGCCCCGTTCACGCTAGCGGCTCTCGCGGACGGTCAGTGGCCGCCGAACCAGCCGGGGACGTCGAGGCGGAAGGCGTCCTCCGGGGTCACGGCGCGCAGGTCGGACTCCAGGGCGCGCAGGCGGTCCTCGCCGAGGGTCCTCGCCCAGCCTGCGCGCAGGTCCTCGAAGATGCGCGCCGACCGGACGAGGCTGTCGACGCCCCGCTCGGTGAGTCGCACGATCTTGCGGCGGGCGTCGCCGGGGTCGGAGCCGCGTTCGACGTAGCCCAGGTGTTCCAGGGTGTCGACCGTCTTGCCCGCCGCCTGCTTGGAGACGCCCAGCCGCCGGCCGAGTTCCACGGCCGTGGTGCCCTCGGGGCCGATCGCCTGCAGGACGAAGCCGTGCATCGGCCGCATGTCCGGGTGCCCCTGGCGGGCGAGCTCCGCGTGGAGCTCGTCGATGAGAACCCGGAAGCCGAGAAAGAGCCGGAGCGGAAGCTCGAAGCCCGGGGGGTCGGCCGCCACGATCGCCTCCCGGCCTGACGTTTCGACAATGGTGTTGTCGAGCTTAGGGACTCCCGCCGTACCTTGTCACCCGCGGCACGGCGGAGGCGTGCCTGTGTGCCCGTCCCTCATGAAGGGGCTCGCGTACCTGTCCCCACGGCGTGTCCGCTCCGGAAGGCCAAGTGCCCGCGCGCCCGGCACATGTGGAGCCTTTACCGTACGCGTCCGTCGGGGCGGCGATGGTCCTGGAGCCATGTGTCGGTCTGGCGGGTCGCGTTGGGCTTGCTGGGAGTGCCGGGTGAGCGGCGGGTGGCGCGGGTCTCGGTCACGGTGAAGTCGGCCACCACGTGCCGGTTGTGCAGCAGGAAGCCGACGACGCCCGCGATCGCCTGCACGCTGTCGACCGCGCGGGCACGGCCGGTCAGGAGGTAGACCAGCGGCGTGGACGGCTGGTCGAGGGCGAACTGACGGCCGTGGTGGTGCGCGTCCTGGAGCGTCCTGATCGGGATCGGCCGCGAGGTGGTGAACCACGCGGCGACCTCCCAGAAGGGGTTCGACGTGTCGGGGTCGCCGGACTCCTCGTAGCAGGTCGTGCAACCCCGGCGAGCGTCCTGCCCGTGGGGGCACGCCCAGGCGGCGAGGTCATGCGGCATGCTGCGCTCGGACATGAGCTGACCGTACCTTCCCGTACCGAGAGACCGGCGCTTCCCCCGTTCCCACGCGCCGGGGCACCATGTTTTCACCGGCGTTTCCACCGGCTCGCGGTGAGGGCCTCCCTCCTTCCCGCTGCCGGAAGTGGCCAGTGGACCTTGATGGAGTCGCGGATCCTTTTGGGATACCTTCTTTCCTGTTCTGCGCACACTGGGGTGCGCATCCGATGGTTTCTGTGGATTCATCGTGAGCGCGCCGCGCCCCCTCAGCCTCGGCGCCGCGCTGTCCCGGCGTACCCGTGGAGACATCGTCACAGGGGGATGAGGCCATGTCCGTCGCCGATCTGTCCGATGCCAGGCGGGATCTGCTCAGGCGCAGGCTGCGGGGCGGGGCCGTCGACACCGAACGCCCGGAGATACCGCGTAGGCCCGAGGGCACGCCTCCTCAGCTCTCCCCGGTCCAGGAGCCCCTGTGGTTCATGGAGCACTTCACCCCGGGGACGTCCACCTACACCCTCCCGGTCGCGGTGCGGCTGCGCGGCCCGCTCGACGCCGACCGGCTGCGCGACCTGCTGGCCACGCTGCCGGAACGGCACGAGAGCCTGCGCCACCGCTTCCCCGCGACGGAGGACGGGCGGCCCGCGGTCCACGTCGTCCCCGTCGCGCCGGTGCCGCTGCGCCTGGCCGAGGCCGCCACGGACGAGGAGGCCGCCGAGCTGATCGGCGCGGAGAGCGCCGAGCCGCTGGACCTGGCCGGGGGACCGCTGCTGCGCGCCACCCTGATCAGGATCGCGGACGACGAGCACGTCCTGACGCTGTTCGTCCACCACATCGTCGCCGACGGCAGGTCGACGCAGCTGCTCTTCGCCGACCTCCTCGCGCTGTACCGGGGAGACGCCCCCGCCGCGCCCGCCGTCCGGTACGGGGACTTCGCGCTCTGGCAGCGCGAGCGGCCGTTCGAGCGCGAGCTGGCCTTCTGGCGCGGGGAACTGGCCGGGCTGCCCCGCGCCGAGCTGCCCTCCGACCGGCCCCGCCCGCCCCGGCTCACCGTCGACGGCGCCTCCCACGTCCACCGGCTCGACCCCGGGCTGGTCACCGCCCTGACTGGGCTGGGCGCCGGGCGTGGCGCGACCCGCTTCATGACCCTGCTCGCCGCCTTCCAGGTGCTGCTCGCCCGCTACTGCGGCCGGGACGATCTCGCCGTCGGTACGCCGGTCGCCGGGCGGACCAGGGACGGGCTGGACGACGTGGTCGGCATGTTCGTCAACACCCTCGTGCTCCGCGCCCGCCTCGACGGAGACCCCGGCTTCGCCGACCTCGTCACCCGCACCCGCGACGTGGTGATCGACGCCCTCGACCACCAGGAACTGCCCTTCACGCGGCTGGTCGACGCGCTCGACGTGCCCCGCGACCCGAGCAGGCAGCCGCTGGCCGACGCGCTCTTCTCCATGCACGACTTCGCCGTCGCCGAGGGGGCCGCCGGTGACCTGGCGGCCGAGGACTTCGCGATGGCGCCGGGCTCGGCGCGCTACGACATCGAGCTCTACCTGGTCCCCACCGCCGACGGCGGCATGACCGCCACCTTCACCTACCGGACCGCGCTGTTCGACGCCGCGACCGTCGAGCGCATGGCCGGGCACCTGGAGAACCTCCTCAGGGACGCCGTCGCCCGGCCGGGCGTACCGGTGAGCGAACTGGAGCTGCTGGGAGAGGCCGAGCGCCGTCTCCTGACCGAGGAGTGGAACGCCACGGCGGCCGACTTCCCCGCCGAGGCGACGCTGCACGGCCTCGTCGAGGCCCAGGTGGCGCGGAGCCCCGGCGCCCTCGCGGTCACCTTCAGGGGCGAGTCGCTGACCTACCGGGAGCTCGACGAGCGGGCCGCCGGGGTGGCCCGCGTGCTGCGCGGCTCCGGGGTGGGGCCGGGCTCGCTGGTCGCGGTCTGCGCGGAGCGGTCGGCGGAGCTGGTGACCGGGCTGCTGGGTGTGCTCAAGACGGGGGCGGCCTACGTGCCGCTCGACCCCGACTACCCCGCCGACCGGCTCGCGTTCATGCTCTCCGACGCGGGCGCCGCCGTGGTGCTGACCCAGCGGCACCTGGCGGACAGGCTGACCGGGTACGACACCACCGTCCTCGCGCTGGACGACCCCGCCGCCTGGGCCGCTTCCGGAGACGCCGGGGACGCGTCAAGGGACGCGGGCGAGCCGGGCGCGGGTGGCGCGGACGGGCTGGGCGCGGGAAGCGCGGGAAGTGCGGGCGAGCCGGGCGCGGCGGCGTACATGATCTACACCTCCGGCTCGACGGGCAGGCCGAAGGGTGTGCCGAACAGCCACCGCGGCATCGTCAACCGCCTCGACTGGATGCAGAAGCGCTACGGCCTGACGCCGGACGACGTCGTCCTGCAGAAGACGCCCGCCGGGTTCGACGTCTCGGTCTGGGAGTTCTTCTGGCCGCTCACGGCCGGAGCCAGGATGGTGCTGGCCGAGCCCGGCGGGCACCGCGACCCGGCCTACCTGCGCGACCTGGTCGCCTCGGAGGGAGTCACCACGACGCACTTCGTCCCCTCGATGCTGGGGATCTTCCTGTCGGAGGACGGCGTACGGGACCTGGCCTCGCTGCGGCGCGTCATCTGCAGCGGTGAGGAGCTCCCGGTCGACCTGGCCCTGCGCTGCCTCGCGACCATGCCGGGCGCCGAGCTGCACAACCTCTACGGCCCCACCGAGGCCGCCATCGACGTCTCCTCCTGGCACTGCACCGCCGAGGCGCTCGCGGGCCGGACGAGCGTGCCGATCGGCGCGCCGATCCAGAACATCGCGCTGCACGTGCTCGACCCGCACCGCCGCCCGGTCCCGGTGGGCGTACCCGGAGAGCTGCACATCGGCGGGGTCGGCGTCGCCCTCGGCTACCACCGGCGGCCCGAGCTCACCGCCGAGCGGTTCTTCCCCCTCGGCCACGACCGCGTCTACCGGACCGGCGACGCGGCCCGGTGGCTGCCCGACGGCACGATCGAGTTCCTCGGCCGCCTCGACGACCAGGTCAAGCTGCACGGCCTCCGGATCGAGCTGGGAGAGATCGAGACGGCGCTACGGGAGCGCGCGGGGGTACGCGACGCCGCGGTGATCGTGAGGGAGGACGTGCCGGGGGACCGGCGGCTCGTCGCGTACCTCGTCGCGGACGAGCCGCCGGAGACCGCCCGGGTGCGGGCCGCCCTCGGCGGCACCCTGCCCGACTACATGGTCCCCTCGATGTTCGTCACCCTGGACGCGCTGCCGCTCACGCCGAACGGCAAGCTGGACCGCAGGGCCCTGCCCGCCCCGGAGAGCCCCGGCGCCGCCGAGTACGCCGAGCCGGAGAACGACGCCGAGCGGGCGATCGCCTCCGTCTGGGAGCAGGTGCTCTCGGTGGAGCGCGTCGGCGCGCACGACGACTTCTTCGACCTGGGCGGCAACTCGCTGCTCGCGATCCAGGTCGTGGCCAAGCTGCGCAGGGCCCTGCCCGAGGGCAGCCTCCAGGTCGGCCTGGTGGACCTGTTCTCCTTCCGCACCGTACGGGAGCTGGCCGGGTTCGTCGGCGGCCCCGGCGGCGGAGGGGCCCGCCCGCTGCTCCAGCGGCTCACCCCTCGCCGCACGGTGACGCGCAGCTACGTCTGCGTCCCGTACGGCTCGGGCAGCGCGATCGTCTACCAGCCGCTCGCCGACGCGCTCCCCGAGGACCAGGCGCTCTACGCCGTCGCCATCCCGGGCAACGACGTCGGGCTGGACGAGGAGCCCGAGGAGTTCGACGAGGTCGCCAGGCGCTGCACCGAGGAGATCCTGCGGACCGTCGAGGGCCCGGTCGTGATCTACGGTCACTGCGGGGTCGGCGCCGGTCTCGCCACCGAGCTGGCCAGGCGGGTGGAGGCGGCGGGCCGCGAGGTCGAGGCCGTCTACATCGGGGCGATCTTCCCCTTCGCCCGTCCCCGCGGCCTGATGCGCACCCTGTCGCGCATCGGGGAGTTCGAGAGCCTGCGCCGCAGCCAGGGCGACATCAACTGGCTCAAGGCCAGGGGCGTCGACCTGGAGGAGCTCGACCCGGGGGTGGCCGACCGGATCGTCCGCACGATGCGCCACGACGGCAAGGCGGCCGAGAAGTACTTCACCGACCTGTTCGACACCCCCGACCGCGTCCGGCTGCGCGCCCCGGTCGTCTCGGTGATCGGCGAACGCGACCCGGCGACCGACTTCTACGAGGAGCGGTTCAGGGAGTGGCACTTCATCGCCGACACCGCGGCCCTGGTCGTCCTCGACGAGGGCGGGCACTTCTTCCTCCGCTACCGCGCCGAGGAGCTGGCCGGGATCCTCCAGATCCACGACCGGCTGGACACGCCACCGGAACGCGGGCCCGACGACACCTGGTGGGTCCACGGGATCGCCAGGACGTCGGAGGTGAAGGCCGAGAAGAACACCGTGCAGCCCAGCATGGGGCGTTTCCTCACCTTCTCCGCTGGCCAGCAGATATCCATGATCGGCTCCGCGCTCGTCGGGTGGGCGCTGCCGCTCACGGTGCTGATCGACTCCGGGTCGGTGACGCAGTTCTCCATCCTGGCCGTGCTCAACCTCGCCGGGCTGCTGATCTCGCCGCTGGCCGGTGCGATCGTGGACCGGGGCGACCGGCGCCGGGTGATCCTGCTGGCGGACTGCGCCTCGGCCGCCATCCAGGCGGTGCTCGCCGGGATCATCCTGTTCGGCGATCTCCAGCTCTGGCAGATCTACCTGCTGGTCATCTCGCTGTCGGTCGCGGGCAGCTTCCAGCGGCTGGCCTACAACTCCGCGGTCCCGCAGCTCGTCCCCAAGCACTACCTGGGCCACGCGATCGGGGTCACCCAGATGGCGGGCGGCGTGGCGCAGCTGGTCGTACCGCTGATCGCCGCCGGTCTGCTGGCCTGGATCGGGCTGGGCGGCATCGTCGCCCTCGACGTCGCCAGCTACGTCTTCGCGATCGCCGTCGTGCTCTTCGTCCGCTTCCCCGCCACGCTGCCGTGGCGGCCGAGGGAGCCGCTGA